>JASHUR010000276.1 GCA_030039895.1 Acidobacteriaceae bacterium
GAATCGCCACCGCTGCCATCGGCGCAACCTTCGACAGTCTGATCACCCCGTGCACATCCGTCAGCACCTGCACATTCGTCTTCAGTTCCGGCCTCGTCAGTTCAATCACCTCAGGAACTGACGCTTTATCCACCCTCGCATCGGCCAACACCAGAACCTTCGGCGCCACCACATTCTGTTTCGTCAATACAACCACCGGTGGAAGGTCCTTCCCCGCAAGAATCCTTGGCTGAACCTCTTTGTCCTCCGTCACTGCAACCACTGGACCCGCCGGCACTGTCGGCTCAACCACCTTTAACTTGACCGGAGCGGGAGTCGTCGCTGGCGCAACCACCTTTTCCTTCGCAGCCGTCTGCGCCCGCGCCGGAACCACATGCACCATCCCCGCCAGCGCCACCGCCACCGTCATTGCCGCCACTCCCGCCGCTCCGCGAACCACCCTCGCCCGCGCGCTCATCGCCGTCTTCGTCTCCATCAGCCGCATCACTCTCTCCTCCAGAACATTCCCGTTCCAAAGCCCCATCGCGCCCGCCTGCTCCATCGCTCCGCCCGTAGTCATCCGTTCCGCCAGCCCCACCAGGCACCGCGCATACTCTGCATCCGACTCCATCACTCGCGCCGCCATCGCGTCGCACGCCATCTCCCGCGTCCCGTATATCCGCCGCTCCACCGCATACGTCACCGGATGCCACTTCAGCGGCGCCGCCATCGCCTCGCACACCAGGTTCATCGCATAATCGCGCCGCCGGATATGCGCCATCTCATGGCACACCGCCGCCCTTGCCTCATCCTCACAACCCGCCTCCAGCAATCCCCGCACAAACCCCGCTGGACACAGCAGCACCGGCCGCCTCGCGCCCACAACAACCGGCCCGGCTAATGTATCGGCATCACCCACCACCCGAACCTCCGGCCCCATCCCCTGCGCGGTACCGAATCCAGCTACTCCCATCCTTCGCGCGCACTCCTCCACCAACGCGCGCTCGCCGCCCGTCAGCGCGTCCGCATCGGAATCCCGCACCAGCCGCCGCGCCCCGCTCCACGCCCGTGCAATCCGCACCAGCCCCAACAGCATCACCAGCAGATACACCCCCGCAATCCACCCTGCCGCCGTCGCGCTCAACTCAATCCGCCGCACATGCTCCAGCGCTGCAACTACCCATCCCGCCCAGCTCGAAACATGCCCGGCTCCCTGCGATCCCAGCACCAGCCCGCCCGGCTCGCCAATCAGGCCAGAATCTCCCGCGCCGAATGCTCCCTGACCACTATCAGGACTTGCTGTACCCGCCACTCCCGCCGCCGCATCATGCGCCGGAACTACCTCCACCCGCGCCGCCGCCAAACTCTCGACTGACTGCCGCGCCAGACCCTCACTCGCGCCGCGCCCTGCACCCGAATCCGCGAGCACGCCTGCCAGCGGCAGCACCGCCGCCAGCATCAGGACCCCAACCCAAATCCGGTATTGCGCCGCCGCGCTCGGCCTCGCCACCCGCACCAGCAACCACGCCCCCGCCGCCAGCACCGGAAGCTGCCACGCCGCATTCACCGCATACTCCACCAACGCCCCATTCATCTCCACTGCTCCTTCGCTCCAGAACTACGCTCGTCCGCCAGCCCGCGTTCCCTGAACCCTAATCCCTATTGACCATCGGCTTTTACCTATTGGCTCTTGGCTATTGCCTATTGGCTATTGGCTCTTGGCTATTCCCTATTGGCTATTGGCTATTGCCTATTGGCTATTGGCTATTGGCTATTGGCTATTCCCTATTGGCTCTTGGCTATTGCCTATTCCCTATTGGCTATTGGCTCTTGGCTATTCCCTATTGGCTGTCTTTCTTCACCTTCTCCACCACTCGCGCCAGCTCCTCTGCGCTGATCTGCCTCGTGTCCAGCATCGCCATCAACAACGCCTCGCCCGATCCTCCAAACATCCGGCTCACCAGATCGTGCACCGCGCTTCCTCGCGCCCGTTCGCGGCTCACCAGCGCTTCATACCTGTACGCGCGACCCTCCTCTGCACGTTTCACTTTTTTCTTGCGCCACAAAACATTCAGCATCGTCTGCACTGTCGTATATGCCAGCTCCGCCTTCAACTCGCGTTGGACCTCGGCCACCGTCAGCCCGCTCCCGTCTCCGCCCCGCTCCCACAGCACCTGCATAATCTCCAGCTCCAGCCGCGTCAGCGCCTTCGGCTCGTTTTTCCCCATCGCCCCACCATCTCCTAAGACTTTCGTAGATACTCCCCCATTAAGACGCATCCCCTGCACATTTGTCAACTAAGCTTTTAGGACTCCCCGCTCAACGCCCAGCCAATCTCCCCTTATCGCCTTTCTTCGCATATCATTGACTGCCCACTGGCGATCATTTAGCGTTTGCAGCAATGGACGCCTCGGCAACAGGCGAAATTGCTTCAAATCACTCACACCTGGACGACAGCCCCCAGCTGCCGCTTCTTCACCATCTCGCTCGCTCCCTCGCCGTTGGGTTCGTCCTGGTTGTCCCGGCTGTTTTTGCGCTCATGTATATGGACCACCTCATCACCGCCGACGGCGACATCTGGTGGCACATGCGCTCGGCCCAGTGGATCCTCGCCCACCACGCCTTCCCCCACTCGGATCACTTCACCAGTTTCGGCGCAGGCAAACCTTGGGCTGCCTACAGCTGGCTTTACGACCTTCTTCTGCTGGAATCCTTCAACCTTTATGGTCTTGTCGGAATCTTTGGCTATGTCATCGTGATGCTCACCCTCATGACCGCCGCCATCTATCACCTCATCCGCCGCCTCCAGCCTGATTTCTGGCTGGCTCTGTTAATCACTTTGGTCACGTCCTATTGTCTGCTGCCGCTTTCCACCGCGCGCCCTTGGCTCTTCAGTATTCTGTTCTTCATCGTCCAGCTCGACATTCTGTTCGAGGTTCGCAAAACCGGTCGCACCCGCGGGCTTTATTGGCTGCCCCTTGTCTATGCGCTCTGGGCAAATCTGCACATTCAGTTCTTCGACGGCCTCGTGGTGCTCGGCCTCGCTTTCGGCGAATCTGTCATTGCCCTTCGGTGGCCTCAATTCCAGACGGGCCTCAAGGCCCTCTCTGCGGGAATTGCTTTGGTCGCCTGCTTTCTCGCCACCATGATCAACCCCTACGGCTGGCACATCTACAAAATTGGAATCGATCTCGCCACCCAGCCTCAGGTCCTCAGTCTCATCACCGAACTGCAATCAATGGCCTTCCGGTCCCTGCAGGATTTTGTCCTGCTCTTCCTGGCTCTGCTCGCCGCCGCCGCACTTTCCTGGCAGACTGCGCGCCTGGCTGGCCGCAGGTTCCCGCTCTTTGAGACCGCCCTGCTCGCCTTTGCCGCCATCGTCTCGTTCCACACCCGGCGGGACATCTGGGTTCTGCTCAGCGTCAGCGCTGCCATACTCGCGCAGGCCATCCGTCGCGGCCATCCCCGTCCGGCCCCATTGGCCTCCCGAACCGGCCGCATCTTGGGGTTCTCACTCACCTGCGCCACCGCTCTGCTGCTGCCCCTGCTTATAATGCGCGGACTAGGACTGAACAACGCCAAACTCGAGTCTTACCTCGCGCAATCCATGCCCGTCCGCGCCGTTCAGGTTTGCCAGCTCTACCACTACCGCGGCCCGCTCTACAACGATTTCTCCTGGGGCGGCTATCTTATGTTCAACCTCCGCATGCCCGTCAGCGTTGACGGCCGCACCGACTTAGCCGGTACCCCACACCTCGTGCACTCCTTCGCCAATTGGATGGCGGACCCCCGCTGGGCATCCGACCCCAGCCTCCAGTCTGCTGGACTCATCATCGGCCCCACAGATATGCCTCTCGTCCAGGTGCTCCTTCTTGACCCCCGCTTCCAGCTCGCATATAGGGACAGCACCGCAGTCGTCTTTGTCGCTACCCGATACCACGAACCCCTCGTCACCTCCAACCTTGTTCCTGCTCCTCCCCCACAATCAAGCTCCACACCCACGCAGCCTTGAACGCATCAGGCCCTGCTCCCATCCACAAACTCGCCCAGAACCTGTCAAGCCCCTTCACGTCCTACTCCATTGATTCCAAAAGCAATTGTCGATGCATTTGAAGTCTCCCGGTTTTGCTATTCTGAAAGAAGAAGGGGTATTTGCAGCATGGAGTCAGTGGACAATCTCTGCCACAGCAACACGCCTTCGGTAGGGTTCAGCAAGCCCTGCGACTGCAATGATTTACCAGGCAGGCCTTTTAGAGTCTTGGATTTACGTAGGCATAAATATACTTGACTAACCCATGCAATTCAGGTATGGTTGAGTCATTATGGATGCGCCGAAAACATTACAGCAAGCGATTCAATACTTTAGCGATGAGAAGGTTTGCATTGAGGCTGTTGCTGCGATGCGTTGGCCTGATGGTGTGAAGTGTCCGCGCTGCCTTGCGGGAGAGCCGTACTGGTTTGAGTCGCAGAAGCGGTGGAAGTGCCGCAAGTGCCGCAAGCAGTTCTCGGTCAAGGTCGAGTCCATCTTTGAGGATTCGCCTATTTCTTTGAGCAAGTGGCTTCCTGCGTTGTGGCTTATCGTGAACTGCAAAAACGGAATTTCCAGCTATGAGTTAGCCCGTGATCTGGGCGTGACTCAGAAAAGCGCGTGGTTCATGTTGCAACGTCTCAGACTGGCGATGAAGTCCCACAACTGGGGAACCAAGCTGGGCGGCGGCGAGGTTGAAATTGACGAAGCCTTTGTCGGCGGGAAGATCAAGAACATGCACCGCAAGAGAGCGATGCAGTTGGCCGCAACCAAGATTCGCGAAGGTTACACCGCTGGCGTGGTGCATGAGAACAAAACCATAGTTCTGGGAATGCTTGACCGCGAGAGCCGTCAGGTTCGTACTAAGGTTGTTCCCGATGTAAAGCGCGAGACTTTGCAGAAGGAAATTCTCAGGAACGTGCGCTATGGCGCGAAGGTCTACAGTGACGAAGCCGTAGCCTACGACCAACTGCGCTACAGGTACGTGCATGAGACTGTGAACCATGCCGAGAGATACGTCAAAGGCCGCGTCCACACAAACGGGCTGGAAAACTTCTGGTCGCTGATGAAGCGGAACCTCTCAGGGACATACGTCTGCGTTGAGCCGTTCCACCTTGACCGCTACTTGGATGAGCAGGTTTTCAGGTTCAATAACCGGGCGACCAAAGATAACCCGCTGGACGATGCAGACCGATTCCTTCTGGCGCTGTCGCAGGTCGCAAATCGCCGCCTCACCTATGCCGAACTGACAGGCAAGGACGGCACGACGCAAGCCTAATCCTTATCGCTTGAAGCGTGGCCCGAAACCGAAGTCTTAGGACCGCGCTTTGGCCTGTCGGCGCGGGATTCTCGATCTTCTTCGATGCGCCGCTTCAGTTCGTCTTTCGACACGCTCATGACTTCCCGTAGGGCGTCGTTGAAGCGCGTCATTTCTGGCGTGGTAGCCGTCATGCAGTTATCATACTCTTCCCGCCCAAACTAGCTCCCTTGGAGTCTTCAAATGGATAAACGAGCTGAAACTATCCGAGCAGTTTTTGAGCTGGTAATCACGCTACTCGAATCGAACCAGCGACGGCTCGACGAACTCGCCAACATAGTTTTCTCCCTACAATCAACAGTACGCGGTCTAGACCCGACTTTCGATGATGTTCTTCAGCAGAAGACTGACGAGATAAAGTCCGCCACAGAGCCACTTCTTCGGAAGCGAGATGAGCAATTCTCTGAGATACGTCGTCTAATTGCCTCTTTTGATCTCGGCTGAATCGTTCCCTTGCGCTTGTTTGCATTCAGGCACACTCCATGCGATGATTCGCTTGAGTGTGCCGTATTCGAGACCCCGCCTGCCAGCGGGGTTGTGCCTCGTTAATTGGAGTTCACGCGAAAACGGGGTGCCAGCGAGAGCTTGCGCGTGTACTCAACCTAACATCTATAACCAAGAAAACATCGTTAGGGCTTGCCACCGTCTCCTCCGGAAGAAGCAATAGACTGTCGGATCGTACTCTAAACTCAGAGATGAGGCGGTCATCCTCCAATAGGCAATAAATCGGTTCCTCCTGCACTTTTCCATCCATCTCTTCAAGCCCTTTCGGAATACGAAGCGCATCGAAAACGGTCTTGATACGATTGTCTAAATCGCCTCCCTGAATGATCATTCCAGGCTCCTCTGGCCGAAGGAACAGAATGTCGATTGTGCATCTTACCCCCATTTCTTCAGTCACAAGCGGGATAAGTTTCTGGCCCGAACGCTCCCATTTATGTGCGATATAGCGTAGGCCGTAGTCATGCCATATCGCCCTCACCTCTTCGGCTGGCATTGAGCGCGTGAAACTATCTTCGGGATGTTTTGCCAGCCAATGCTGAGAATTCTCGTGGCTAATTCGATGAAGCGTGTTCTTGGTATCCCAGAGCCTTTTAAGCTGCGGAGAGAATTTCTTTCGTATTTCATGCTTGAGTCGGGCACGCGTGTCACTCCGTGAAGCGCCTAGCAACCGCCCGGAATAAAGAAGCCTAAATTGCACGAAAGTCTCCTCATCGCCTTTAGGTTCATCGGCAAGTATCTCAAGGGAGTGCCCTTTCGATTCTATTTTGTCTTCCTCTATCAATCTTCACTTCTTCTTTCCTTTCTGCCACTAATCACTTACCTTTGGTTAGGCAAGTATATTAATGCCTTTACGTAGGTTTTGAAAGAAAAGAAGATTATATACTTGACAAAAGTTAGCTGAGAGCATATTCTTGTCTGATGATTGATCTAGTCACTTCTTTTTCAAAGGTTTACCGGAAGATGCCGAGGCTTTCATGGTCTTGCGAATCTCCCGTTTTATTGACGCAAGCAGTTTCCGCGTCGGAACCTTCTGTAGCTCCCGCTTTCTGCTCTGCTCATCCATTGGAGGTCTCCCTGTGACGATTATTGATCTTTGCACTGCTTTCTCGACTGACGACCAATGCCGTGAACTTCTGGAGCGTCTTCGCTGGCCCAATGGCCCGATATGCCCCCGGTGCTGCAATCCGAACCCGGCACGGCTTGCCAATAGCGCGAAGCTTGTCTACTGCAAAGAATGCGACTATCAGTTCACCGTTACGGCCAACACAATTTTCCATGACTCGCACTTGCCTCTGATCAAATGGCTCACGGCTGCTTACCTCATTTGCGAATCCCGCAAGGGCATGAGTGCGAATCAGGTCAAGCGGACTCTCGGCATCAGCTACAAAACGGCATGGTATCTCTGCCACCGTATCCGCTCCGCTATGGCCTCGGCTGAAAAGAACATGCTCTCTGGCACGATTGAGATGGACGAAACCTATCTCGGCGGAAAGGCAAGAGGCAAGGGAATCTAT
>JASHUR010000277.1 GCA_030039895.1 Acidobacteriaceae bacterium
TGCCAGGCCCGTGGCCGCCGCGCCGCCCAAAAAGCAAAAAGGTTTAGGTTCCTAAGTGTCTCTGAAGTTCCCGTCCTTGAAGTTCACTCTTGCCGCCATCCTTTCCGGCTGCATTGCTCTCAGCACATTCGCACAGCAGCAGCAGACTCCGCCCGCGCATCCCGCGCCAAATACCCAGGTCCTCTTCTCGCGTTCAGACACGCAGGCCACATCGCAGAAGACCACCTCTTCCGGCCCATCCACAAACGTAACCGAAAAAGTTACAAATTCCGAACGCTCGGCCATCACCTTCACCGCCTACAAGCTCGACGTCCACCTCACTCCCAGCGACCACTCCCTCAACGCGCTCGCGCACGTCACCCTGCGCAACTCCGGCAGCACACCGCTCTCCGTACTTCCGCTCCAGCTTTCCTCCACTCTGAACTTTGAAGGCGTCAGCCGCGATGGCAAGGCCCTTCCCTTCGCCCAGCAAACCATCAACAGCGACACCGACCACACCGGCCAGCTCCACGAAGCCGTTATCCAGCTTCCCGCACCGCTCGCGCCGGGAAGCTCCACTACCCTCCAGGTCGCCTACAGCGGAACCATCGAGGTCTCCGCCAAACGCCTTGAGGCCCTCGGCTCGCCCGACTCCGCCGCCGAACACTCCGACTGGGACCGCATCTCCGAGAGCTTCACCGGACTGCGCGGCTTCGGCAACGTCGTCTGGTATCCCGTCGCCTCTGTCCCCGCGCTGCTCGGCGACGGCGACAAGGTCTTCGCTGAAATCGGCGCGCAAAAGCTCCGCTCCTCAAGCGCCACCGTCGCCATCAACCTCACCCTTGAGTACTACCTCACGCCGCCCACCGTCATCGCCCTCGACGGACACTCCATCCCCGTCCCCAAACCCTCCGTCACGCCCACTGCAAACTATCCCGGTGTCATCACATGCTCGCTGCCGCCCACGCGCCTCGGCTTCACCACGCCCTCACTCTTTCTCGGCTACGGAACCCTCTCCGGGAACACCGGCGTACGCGTCTTCGCCAACGCTGATGACCAGTCCGGCGCACAATCCATCCTTAGCGCCGCCTCTTCCGTTGCACCCCTCATCACGCAATGGCTCGGCCCCGAATCCAAATCTCCCGTTACTGTCCCTGTCACCATCATCGACCTGCCCGAGCCGCAGGACCTCACCTGGGAGCAAGGCGCACTCCTGCTCACCTCAGTCAAGGACCAGCCCGCCAACAGCTACGCCCCAATGATGAGCCGCGCTCTCGCCCACGCCCGCTTCCAGTCTCCACGCGAATGGCTCAACGAAGGCGTCGCCACCTTCATGCAGACCCTCTGGATCGAGCACACCAGCACCCGCGACCTCGCCCTCGAATCGCTCGAGTCCGAGCGCCGCGCTCTCGCTCTCGCCGAGCCTGCCACTCCCGGCGACTCGCCCGGCCAGCCGCTCATTCGCGCGTCCGACCCCATCTACTACCGCACCAAGGCCACCTTTGTTCTGTGGATGCTCCGCGACCTAACCACGGACGACCAGCTCGCCGCCACGCTCCAGGCCTACGACCCCGCAGCCGACACCACACCGGGCTACTTCCAGGGCCTCATCCAGCGCGCCTCCGGCAAGGACCTGCAATGGTTCTTCGATAACTGGGTCTACAACGACCGCGGCCTTCCCGACCTCACCATCGCCGCCGTCCACACCAGCCCGGCTTCCGGCCCCGGGCTCTACCTCGCCGCCGTCGATATCGTGAACAACGGCTATGCGGAGACCGACGTTCCCGTCACCATCCGCTCCGCAAGCAACACGCTCACCGAGCGCGTGCTTCTTCCCGCACAAACCCGCACCGTCCACCGCATGCTGGTCCAGGGACTGCCCGACCAGGTCATCGTGAACAACGGCATCGTCCCCGAAGTCGCCGCTGACATCCATAAACTATCGATCAACAACCAGTAGAGAGCTATCTCGCCCCGCTGCTCAAGGCAAATCCCCGTCCAAATCCCTTCGGACAAAAAAGTGGCGGCCTAGCTTCAGGCCGCCGAGGTAGTATGAAAACCCTTGTCAAACATCCAGTCTGCCGCTCGCCGCCACCCTCCCGTACCAGTAGCCCGAGTCCTTCACTGTCCGTCGCAGATCGCGGAAGTCCACATAGGTCAGCCCGAACCGCTGGCTGTAGCCCTCTGCCCACTCAAAATTGTCCAGCACGCTCCACGCATGGTAGCCATGCACATCCGCGCCGTCCCGCATTGCCCGCGCCAGCTCCGCCAGGTGTTCCTTATAAAAAGTTGTCCGCCGCGGGTCCGGAACCTTCTGCATGTCCTCCGGCAGCGGCCCATCCGAGTACGCGCATCCGTTCTCCGTAATCTCGATCACCGGCTTGCCATACTCCTTCGAGATGCGCGTCACAATGTCATAAATCCCGCGCGGCCACACCTCCCAGCCGTTGTACGTAATCGGCCCCACCGCCGGCATCCACTCGTTAAAGTGGAAGTGCGGCTCGCCGCCCTTGCCCGCGTCGGAGACAATCCGCCGGTTGTAATAATTAATCCCCACCCAGTCCAGCGGAGCGCGCATGATCTTGTCGTCGCCCGGCCGCACCCCCATAATGTCGAACGGCGGCGGCCCCACAAACGCATCTGGATACCGTCCCTTAAGCGCCGTCTCCAAAAAGAACACATTGTTCACCGCGTGGAACCGCTCCGCAGCGGCCTTGTCCGCTGCGCTCTGCGTCGCCGGCTCAACCGGGGCCATACTGTACGCCGACCCGATCTTTGCCTTCGGGCTCGCTGCCTTCATCGCGCGGAACGCCTCGCCCTGCGCCAGGTTCACCGTGTGCGACGCCTTCAGAAACAGATCTTCCCTCTTCAACCCCGGCGCGTGGATCCCCGTCCAATACCCCAGTTTCGTAAACACCCACGGCTCATTAAAGATCGCCCAGGTCTGCACGCGGTCGCCCAGCGACTTCGCCACAATGCCCGCGTAGTCCGCGAAATACTTATACGTTTCGCGGTTCGGCCATCCGCCTTCATCCTCCAGCGCCTGCGGCAGGTCCCAGTGGAACACCGTGCACATGGGCCGAATGCCAGCCGCCATCAGCTCATCAACATAACGGTTGTAGAAGTCCAGGCCTTTCTGGTTGACTGCGCCCTTGCCCGTCGGCTGAATGCGCGTCCACGCCACGGAAAATCGGCTGCTCTTCATGTTCAGCCGCTTCATGATCGCCACGTCTTCCTTGTAGCGATGGTAGGTGTCGCACGCCACGTCGCCGTTGTCGCTGCCCTTGATCTTGCCCTGCGTGTGCGCAAAGCGGTCCCAGATTGACTCGCCCTTGCCGTCCGCCTTCCACGCGCCCTCTACCTGGTATGACGCTGTCGCCGTCCCCCAGAAAAAATTCTCCGGAAACCGCGCTGAGGAAATATCAATGGCGGGAATCTCCGCATTCTCCGGAACAAAAAATGGATCTGCTGCAATTCCATACCGGGAAATCGCACCCATCCCTGCCAGCGCGGCCGTATAGCTCATAAATTGACGCCGATTGATCACCTAAGCATTCCCTCCTGATAAGGAAGGAACATCCTAGCATCCACTCGATACGTTGGTAAAACTGTTTAGTGCTGGATCAAACGCGCTCTTGGCCGTCCCATCGCGCTCTCGATCAGCACGCACGCCAGAATCCCGGCCAACGCCGTCAGCGGAGCCAGAAACGCCGTCCGCAGCCCGCCATGTTGCGAAATCACGCCTGTGATCCACGGCACAACTCCACCGCCCGATCCGCATATCGCAAATACCCAGCCCGCATGCCGCGCCCGTCCCGTCCGCGCCAGCATGCGCGAGACGGCGAGCGGATAAATCGGCGCGCATCCCAGCCCCGCGGCAACCACCGCCGGAAGCACCACCCACGCCCCATGCGGAAACAACAGCGTCGCGACTCCACCCATCCCCAGCGCCAGCCCGCCCAGCAGCAATGCAAGCTCCCGGAACCACCGCAGCAGCGACGCCACCATCCATCGGCCGACCAGTAGCGATACCCAGAAGACGGAGACAAACAGGCTCGCCCGCTCCACGCTCAGCCCGCTCAGCCTGTGCGCATACGTCGCAATCCATCCGGCAATCGTCGTCTCCGTCCCCACATACAGAAACAGCATTACGCTGAAAAGTACAAAAATATGCAGCCCCGCATG
>JASHUR010000278.1 GCA_030039895.1 Acidobacteriaceae bacterium
CGCATGACGAGTTTCCGCCGCACTGTCGCCGTCGTCACCAGTTCACGCGCCGACTACAGCCATCTCTACTGGCCGCTCAAAGATCTCGCCGCACACCCCGCCGTCGACCTCCGCCTCATCGCGCTCGGCTCGCACCTCGCGCCCACCTTCGGCCATACCGTCCGGGAGATCGACCGCGACCAGTTTCCCATTGCCGCACGCATTGAATGCCTTCTTAACTCGGACTCCGACATCGGCATGGCCAAAACTATCGGCGTCGCCACGCTCAGCCTGGCCGACACACTCGGGCAAATCCGCCCGGACCTGATTCTTCTCATCGCCGACCGCTACGAAATGCTCGCGCCCGCGTCCGTCGCGCTCGCCCTGCGCATTCCCATCGCGCACATCGAGGGTGGCGAAATCAGCGAAGGCGCCATCGACGACGCCGTCCGCAACGCCCTCACCAAAATGGCACACATTCACTTCACTTCCACTCATCTCGCGCGCCGCCGCGTGATCGCCATGGGTGAAGAACCCTGGCGCGTCCATCGCGCCGGAGCGCCCTCGCTCGACCACCTCCGCCGGAGCACGCTGTTCACCCGCGAGCAGCTCGAGCAGCGCCTCGGCATCGACCTCGGCCAGTCAACGCTCCTCGTCTCTTACCACCCCGTCACCATCCAGAGAGAAACCACCAGTGAAGTCGATGCGCTCTTCACCGCACTCGCACAAACTCCCGGCCAGATCCTCTTCTGCTATCCCAACTCCGACGCCGGCAGCCACCACATTATCCAGCGCACGCATGCATTCCTCGACGCGCGCAGCCCGGAATCCGGTCCAGTGCGCATCTTCACCAACCTCGACCCCATCACTTACTGGAGCCTCCTCCGTTACATCGAAGTTCTCGCCGGCAATTCCAGCAGCGGCATCATGGAGACCGCCTCCTTCGCCCTTCCCACCGTCAACATCGGCCTGCGCCAGAAGGGAAGGGAACGCGCCCGCAACATCCTCGACGCTGCTCCCGACGCTGCCGACATCCTCGCTAAACTCACTCAGGCCCGCAGCCCGCAATTCCGCGCCTCGCTCGCCGGGATGGAAAACCTCTACGGCGACGGCCACGCGTCAGAAAAAATCGTTGAAGTCCTGACCACCGTCCCGCTCACGCCGTCGCTGCTCATCAAGCAGGCCCAGCCCATCCCCGCAGAGATACAAGACCCCGTCGTATGAATATCCCACTCTCTGCACCCGACATTACCGACGCAGAAATCGACGCCGTCACCGCCGTCCTTCGCACCAGCCGCCTCAGCCTCGGCCCTAAGCTCACTGAATTCGAGTCCGCGTTCGCGCAATACATCGGCACGCCGCACGCCATCGCCGTCAGCTCTGGAACTGCCGGCCTCCACCTTTGCATTCGCGCGCTCAGCCTGGGCCCCAGCGACGAAGTCATCGTGCCCTCGTTCACCTTCATCGCCGCCGCCAACGCCATCCGTTACGAGCGCGCAACGCCTGTCTTCGTAGATATCGACCCCGTCACCCTCAACGCCACGCCCGAGCTGATTGAAGCTGCCATCACTCCGCGCACCCGCGCCATCCTCGCCGTGCACACCTTCGGCGTCCCGGCAGACATGCCCGCAATCCTCGACATAGCGCGCCGCCACAACCTGCCTGTCATCGAAGACGCATGCGAGGCCATCGGCGCATCACTACACAACCGTCGCGTTGGCTCGTTTGGAGACGCCGCCGTCTTCGCCTTCTATCCGAATAAGCAGATCACCACCGGTGAAGGCGGAATGGTCGTCACCTCCAACGCCGAGTTTGCCGAACATATCCGCGCC
The DNA here is from genome assembly GCA_030039895.1 of Acidobacteriaceae bacterium. Classification (GTDB taxonomy): domain Bacteria; phylum Acidobacteriota; class Terriglobia; order Terriglobales; family Acidobacteriaceae; genus Silvibacterium. The sequence goes on from JASHUR010000278.1 coordinate 1,812, forward strand.
CTGCGCAACCAGGGCCGCTACCCGTCCGACGACTGGCTCCAGCACTCCGAGCTTGGCTACAACTACCGCCTCTCGGAGCTTGCCTGCGCCCTCGGCCTCGCGCAGCTCCAGCGCATCGACTCCATCCTCGCCGCCCGCGCTGAGGTCGCGCGCCGCTATCGTGAGCGGCTTGTGAACCTCCCGCTCGCCCTGCAGCCGCTTGAGATCTCGAACGCCACCATAAGCTGGTTTGTGTACGTCGTACGCCTGCACGACCGCTACAGCCAGCCGCAGCGCGACGCGCTCCTGCGCGCGCTCACACACCACGGCATTGGATGCGCCCGCTACTTCGCGCCCATCCACCTGCAGCCCGCGTACTTTGATTGGAGAGACGTCCGCCTCCCCGTCACTGAGACCGTCTCCGCGCGCACCCTCGCGCTGCCCTTCTTCAACCGCCTCACTGCCGAACAGCAGGACTATGTCTGCGGCACGCTATCGTGCGAGATCGATCGCCTCTGAATTTTGTTCTGAATCAACCGGTCTAGCGAATAGGCTCCCGCGCCAAACACCAGTGCAATAAGCGACGCCATTAGAAAGGTAAAGGGGTCAGCGCTCCAGAACTTACTCGGGTCATTCGAGAACAGAGTGCGAAGCGCGTCTAGGTCGGAAACCAGATACGCCACGATCATATCGGCGGCCAGCAAAAATCCCGTCAGTCGCGTCAGCAGTCCCACAATCAGCAGAATGCCTCCTGCAAACTCCAGGAAGGAGATCGCCGGGGCCATCAGGCCCGGCAGCGGGATGCCGAGACTGGCAAAAAAACCGGTCACGTGATCCAGGTGCCTCAGCTTGCCCCAGCCGGTCAGCGTGAACTGCCAGCCCCAGATCAGGCGAACCGCCAGCAGCAGCGGAGATTCCAGCCATTTGCACCCGCGCGTAAAATGCCCGTGCGCGCGCACCACTCCCGAGTTAAGAATCGATCCCATATCGTCAGCCGTCCTTATTGTTGTTCGTTTGAAGTCTGCCTTGGAAACCAGCCCAGCCGCACCCAGGACGCAAACGCCTGCTGCAGAAACACCCCACGCTCTTCTTCTGTCAACGCACTGCCATCAAGTGCCGTATCAATCGCCTTGCTGATCGTATCGCCGTTCAGCAGCGCCCGCAGCAGTCGAAAATCCTCGCGCTCCAGCCTCTTGTAGTACACCGAATTCTCCTGCCGGTGCACCGCAAGATAAATCTCCTCCGGTTCAAGCATCGCCACGCGCCGCACATGCTTCGTCTTCCGCTCCGCACTCGCATTGTTGCTGGCTGAATCGCTGCTCCCGTTCTCGCTCTGAATCTCAATCAGCAAATCATCCACCGGATAGCGCAGCTCCAGCACCCTCAAGTACGGCTGCAACCGCAGCCGCGAGTCATCATCAATCTCCATCAGGTCATCGGGGTCCAGGAGCTCTTCTGCACCCGAGTCGAACGCCTCGATATGCGCCCACTCCAGCCGCGCCATGTCCATCGCCAGTTCCCGACGCGGCTCCACAAACTCCGGATGTTTCTCCAGCCACTCCACCAGCCGCGACCCCAGGTTCCGCAGCGTGAAGGACTTCGAAGGGCGCTCCGTCAGATACTCGCGCATCAGCTTCTCAAATTTCGCGCTGCCCAGAATTGCCTTCAGACCCGGAAAGTCCTCTTCAAAGCACGAATACAGCCGGAACCAATACATCCGGTTGTAAATCTCCAGCCGCTCAAACGACGTCAGCCGGTCGTTCGGTTTGATGATCGCGTCCGCCTCGTCCCGGTTCACCGCTCCGTCGCGCCGCCGCCGCGTCATGTTGTCGCCGCTCGTCAGCGGATGCATCACAGCCGCAGCCATCTTCCGTTGGATGTCCAGCAGTTCGCTGCCCCGCCGTTCGTTCATCTCCCCGCTCCCGCCATCTCAGACAACGGCTTCGCAGTATCTTCCTTCGGCCTGTCTAACCCGCGCTTTTTTCGCTCCGCGGCCAAGAACTTCTCCGCCTTCAGTGCTTCGGCATGCACTTCGTCGAATGTCGGAATATTGTCGTCCCACTCGAGCAGCGTCGCTGTCGGTCCGCAGCGCTCAATCGCGCGCGCATACAGTTGCCACACCGGCTCCAGCACAGGATGGTCATGCGTATCCAGAATGTACTTCTCAAACTTCGAGTGTCCGGCAATATGGATCTGCGCTACCCGCTCCGCAGGCACCGCATTCACATACGTGAACGGATCAAAATTATGGTTCTTCGACGAAACATAAATGTTGTTCACATCCAGCAGAATCCCGCAGTCCGCCTTCTCCACAACCTCGTTCAGGAACTCCCACTCTGTCATCTCCGATGCGTGGAACTCCGCGTAACTCGACACGTTCTCCACCACAACAGGAACCTCAAGGAAGTCTCGCGCATGCTTGACCCGCTCCGCGGTCACCTCGACTGCTTCCCATGTGTACGGCATCGGCAACAGATCATGCGTATAGCGCCCGTCCACTGAACCCCAGCAAAGGTGGTCGCTCAGCCACGGGGTATTCGTCCGCTTCACTAGGTGCTTCAACCGCTTCAGGTGCTCCGGGTCAGGATCGCTCGCCGATCCAAAGTACATCGAAACACCGTGCTGCACCACGTTGTACTGGTCCAGAATCCTGTCCAGCACCTCCAGCGGACGCCCGCCGTCAACCATGTAGTTCTCTGAGATGATCTCGAACCAGTCCACCACCGGCTTACGCGTCAGTATGTGCTCGTAGTGGGGAATGCGCAGCCCAATCCCCACTCCGTAATCCGTGTATCCGTTAAAGCGATTCGCTGGCACCGGGGTACCCCACTCAAAAAAATAGTCGAGATCGATGAAGCGATCATCGAAAAAGTATGAAAGGGCCAGCATAGCTGCCGGCCCTTACGGTAAGCAGGTTAGCACCTGAGTACCAATTAGCCCGGCATCTTGGAGCCGTCAGTCGCGCAGCCCCCTTTGCCTTTGCAACTGTTCTTGCCTTTGCAGCCATTGTCGCCGCTCTTGCAGCCACCCTGGCCCTTGCAGCTGTTTTTGCCCTTACAGGAATGCTTATGGACATGGGCCGCGAACGACATTAAACCAAACGACGCGCTGCCCACCTGTGTCACGGGGCTGGTTGAGCTTACCGTGGCGGCCTGCAATGCAGTCGCGCCACTCATCAGACCGGAAACCGCCGCGGCAACTAACAGGGATTTCATCGAGTGCTTCATTTCGATCATTCCTCCATGATTCAGGCCATGACTCGACGGAATTCCGCCGGTGGGGGCCTGTCTGTACTGTCTATGACAGTGCCAGCGCCGATAAGGTTACAGCATTTGCACAACACTTTTCTGGAGTTTTCAAGAACTTATTTCGATTAAAGAAAACAAATTCACCCTTACTTTTCACTTACCCCAATTGCCTCAAACTGCATCTAAGAGCCTTGCGTTTGACCCCCGTACGCACCCCCCGTATCATAAAAATCGACCCTCCTACATCCGGCGGAGTAGCTCAGATGGTTAGAGCGACGGACTCATAACCCGTAGGTCGGCAGTTCGATTCTGCCCTCCGCCACCAGAAGATCCCTCGCCCTCGGCGCCTGCCCTCTGCCCCAATCCATGGGTGCTCCGTAGCCATTCCCCAGTGTGCCGCGGCCTGGAGTATCATCAAGCTAACCACCGCTGCTTGCGGATGGTCTTTTATATATATGTCCAAAAGCTTTAAGCGCGCAGTCTTCGGCATCTCCGTTGCCCTCGTCGCCGTAGTCTTCCTCGGCGGATTCGTCTCCGGCGACATCACCCCTGGCACCCAGAGCGATGGCGCATATGAGCAAATGGGCGTCTACGAAGAGGTTCTGCACAAGATCCAGACCGATTACGTCACCGTGCCCAACCTTCACACCGTCACCAATGGCGCGCTCCACGGCTTGCTCGAGTCCCTTGACGCCAACTCCAGCTACCTCACGCCCTCTGAATACGCCACTTATAAGGAGCATGAGAACGAGGGCGTTGCGCAGGTCGGCCTTGATGTCTCCAAGCGTTACGGATACGCCAGCGTAGTCTCCGTCATCCCCGGCAGCCCTGCAGACACTGTGGCCCATATCCACGACGGTGACATGATCGAGTCCATCGGCGGCAAGACCACACGCCTCATGTCCCTCGCCATGATCCGCCTTCTGCTCGAGGGCAAGCCCGGAACCGACGTCCACTTCGGCCTCATCCGTCCCGGCGGCGATCCCGAGCCCGACCAGATCACGCTTACCCGCACCCAGGTCGTGCCTCCGCCCATGGAGGTTGAGCAGTACGACAACTCGACCATCCTCTATCTCAAGCCCTACGCCCTTACCAAGGACCGCGTCGATCAAATTGACGCCCGCCTGCGGGCCATGCGGAAAAGCGGCAACACCAAGGTTCTGCTCGACCTGCGCGATGTCGCCACAGGCGAGCCTGTGCAGGGCATCCGTCTCGCCAACGCGTTTCTCAAGTCCGGCACCATCGCCAGCCTTCAGGGCCAGACGGTTCCCAGGCAGGTCTTTACCGCGGCCCCATCCCAGTTCATCACCAGCGCCCCGCTTGTCGTCCTCGTCAACGACGGCACGGCCGGCGCTGCTGAGATTACCGCCGCCGCCATCCTCGACAATAAGCGCGGTGACCTCGTCGGCAGCCGCACCTTTGGGGAAGGCGTTGTTCAGAAAACCATCACCATGCCCGACGGCGCCGCGTTGCTGCTCTCCGTCGCCAAGTACGAGGCCCCCAACGGCGACAAGATTCAGGACGACGCCGTTACCCCGAACATCGTTGTCAACCCGACCATCGACCAGTACCTCGCGGAAGAAGGCGAGCTGGCTCAGCCACTCCCTCATGTCGACCATCAGTTGAACAAGGCTCTTGATGTCCTGAAGCAGAAGAGCGCATAGAGGTCATACTTGAACAGGCGTGGTCCATGGGCTCCCCCTGAACCTGAAGCGCCCGCACTTTCGCACCGCGAGCCACGCACGACCTCTTCCTTTCGCCCGCAAACCGGCGGCAAAAAAGTCGCCGGCAGCGTTGCCCTCGCTTTTCTTGCTCTGCTGGCCATTGCTTTCGGTTCGCTCAGCGGACTCATGCTCGTCTATTCCGTCAACCTGCCGCAAATTCAGGAGCTCGAGCGCTACCGCCCCATCACCACCACCGAGCTTTACGACGTCCACGGCCGCATCATCGGCTCCTTTGCCCTGCAGCGCCGCATCGATATTCCCTACAGCGGCTTCTCTCCGCTCCTGCGCGAGGCCGTCATCTCTATCGAGGACAAGAACTTCGAGAGCCACTGGGGCATCAACCTCTTCCGCATCGCCGAGGCTGCCTGGCACGACTTCCGCGCCAAGAACCGCTCGCAGGGCGCTTCCACCATCACCATGCAGCTTGCCCGCAACCTCTTTCTCACCGACCAGCGCACCTTCAGCCGCAAATTTCAGGAGATATTCCTCTCACTCCAGATCGAGCACGCCTTTACCAAGCAGCAGATCTTCACCCTCTACGGCAACCAGATCTATCTCGGCCAGGGTGTCTACGGCTTTGAGGCCGGTGCTGAATACTACTTCTCCAAGCACGCCAACAGCCTCACCCTGCCGGAGGCTGCGCTTCTCGCCGCCTTGCCCAAGGGCCCCAATGAGTTCTCTCCCATCACCAATCCAGCCCGCGCCTTCCAGCGCCGCAATATGGTCATCGACGCCATGCTCGAAGACGGGGACATCACCACCGAGCAGGCGGACGCTGCCCGCACCGCCCCTCTCGGGCTGCATATTGAGCCGCCGCCCAACAGTGTCGCACCCTGGTTTGTTGAGGAAGTGCGACGCGAGCTCGACCGCGAGTACGGCTTCAGCCGCGTCTA
>JASHUR010000279.1 GCA_030039895.1 Acidobacteriaceae bacterium
GTAGGCAACGAACAGGCGGGCGAAATGGAACAGAGGATAAGTCTGATTACGCTGGGCGTGAAGGATTTGCAGCGGAGCAGGGAGTTCTATGAGCGGCTTGGCTGGCAAAGGTCTATGAAAGATACAGAAGGCGTGGTGTTCTTCCAAGCGGGAGGGATGGTGCTGTCGTTATATCCGCGCGAGGAGCTGGCGAAGGATGCGGGTGTTTCGGCTGATGGTGAGGGATTCAGCGGAGTGGCGGTTGCGTACAATGCGCGCACGCGAGAAGAAGTGGATGGGGTGCTTGCTAATGCCGTTGGTGCGGGTGGAACAATGGTGAAATCAGCATGTGAGGCGTTCTGGGGCGGGTACTCGGGGTATTTTGCCGACCCGGATGGTTTTCTCTGGGAGGTGGCGTGGAATCCGTCGTTCAGGATTGAGGCCGACGGAAGCGTACGGCTGCCGGGGTGAGGCAATGGATCAGGCTGTCTTCTCCGCAGGTGACTGTGGTGGTGAGTGCGGGTGGGTTGCGGGCGCGAGCGGAAGGGTGAACAAGAAGATTGCGCCGGAGCCGAGTTCGCTTTCCACACGGATGACGCCTCCGTGGGCAAGAACGATATGCTTGGCGATGGCGAGGCCGAGGCCAGTGCCGCCCGATTCGCGGGAGCGGGCCTTGTCGACACGGTAGAAGCGCTCAAAGATGCGGCCGAGATGTTCTGACGCGATACCGGGACCGAAGTCCTGCACGTAGAACTCGACGAAACCTTCCAGGTCGCGTGCGCCAACAAGGATTTGCTTGCCCTCCTTTCCGTATTTGACGGCATTTTCAATGAGGTTGCCGAAGACCTGCGTAAGTGCGTCTTCGTCGGCGAGGACGAGTGAGTTGGTCATGTCTGCTGACTCAAGGGCGAGATCGGAATCCATGACCATTCCAGCGAGAGAGTGAATGGCGCCCTGGACGAGCGTAGAGGCGGAGATGGGGGATGACTTGACCTTGTAATCGCCGGACTCGACGCTGGCAAGCGCCAACAGATCCTCAGTGAGGCGATTCATGCGGGTGGCGTTTTTGAGAATGATGCCGAGGAACTCGCGGGTGGGCCCCGGGAGGTCATAAGGGCTTTCGAGCAAGGTCTCGACATATCCGGAGATGGAGGTAAGCGGGGTGCGGAGTTCATGCGAGACGTTGGCGATGAAGTCGCGGCGCATCTTCTCGGCGCGAGAGATTTCGGTAACGTCGTGGAGGACGGCGACGACCCCGCCGTCTGGGGTGGGCGCGGCGTTGATGTCAAAGGTGCGACCGGGGGCAACGGAGGTGGCCTTGCCGCTGCTAGGTTCTCCACGGCTCAGCGCAGATTCGACACAGGCAAGAACTTCAGGGTCGCGGAGAGCGTGAACGAGGGCCTGTCCCTGCCGTGCGGCGGCAGGCGCTATTCCCTGCATCACGGCATTGCACCAGGCAATGCGTCCGCCAGCGTCAACGGCGATAACGGCTTCCTGCATACTGTCAAGCAATGCAGCGAGCTCACGCTGTCGAGCCTCAAGGGTGGCAAAGCTCTTTTGCAGGCGCGCGGCGGTGGCGTCGAGGGCATTTGCCACGTCAGAGATTTCGTCGAGGTTGCCTTCCTCGACGCGTGCGGAAAGGTCGCCCGCAGCGATGCGTCCGGCGAAGATAACGATGCGGTTGAGACGGGCGGCTGCGCGCTGGGCGAAGAAGGCTGATAGAACAATCGCAATGGCCATCGCGAAGAGCGATGCCAGAAGAAGGTCGCGACGAACGATGTGAATTTGACCGGGCAGGGAATGATCCATAAAGCGGCGGACGGTAAAGTCCAGCGCTGCCGTGCTTATGGAGATTACCAGCAGGAAAGATACGAACAGTTTGGTAAAGACGCGTCCGGTCATGGTGAAGGGCAAAGCAGGTTAGCGAGTCTGCAATTCTGCGGCGAAAACGCTTCCTGATTTCATGTCGTCATTTTCTCATTTTGCGCTGACCTTAGGGCTTGCCCTTCCGTCTGCGGCAATTCCGAAAATGCTTCAGCTGGCCTTCGGCATTTCGAAGCGATACCCTGCGCCGCGGACGGTTTTGAGGTAACGGGGATCTTCGGCGTCGCGTTCAATCTTTTCGCGAATTCGTCGAACGTAGACATCGACAGAACGAGGTGTAACAAAGCGTGCATCTCCCCAGACTGCATCGAGGAGGTGATCGCGGCTGAAGACGCGGCCGGGGTGGCGTGCGAGATAGTCAAGAAGGCGGAACTCAGTCGCGGTGGTGGTGGTTAGCTCACCGCGCACCTTGAGTTGCATGGCGTTGGCATCGATGACGACATCATCGAAACTGATGACCGATGGCGTCGAGGGCCGCTCAAACCGGCGCAGGACAGCCTTAACGCGGGCCAGAAGCTCGCGCGTGGAAAAGGGCTTGGTGATATAGTCGTCAGCGCCCAGTTCGAGGCCCAGGACGCGGTCATTTTCTCCGGCGCGGGCGGTAAGGAAGATGATGGGAATGGCGCTTAGAGCGGGGTGTGCACGCAGACGGCGGCATACGTCGAGTCCGTCACCGCCGGGAACCATGATGTCCAAGAGAAAGAGTGCCGGAGGCTGACGTTCGGCGTCAGGAATGAGGTTGAAAGGGGTTAGAAAGGCGCGAACGCTGAAGCCCGATGCTTCCAGATGATGTTGTATAAGTCGTGAAATATCCGTTTCATCTTCAAGGACGAATATTGTCTGGCTCAAAAGTGCCTTCCTTACACATTTGGGGTGAGGCACGGCAGAAGGCCTGAAATGCCTCATTAGCCAACAGGTTAAACCGAATTCGAGGAACAGAATGCAAATGTTTTGTGAATATTGCCAGTGCGGGTACCGGGCCGCATGATGAAGTCAAAACTGAGAAAGCGATTTGCTATACTCGCAGACAATTCATCGAGCAAGTCTACGTTATCTGGAGGAGCTTTCAGGAAGCCCGAGAGTGCCTAAATCATTGATTCTTTGCATAGACGATGAACCATTAGGTCTCCAGATCCGCAAGGCTGTTCTGGAACGGGCAGGTTATCGCGTTGTAACTGCCATGGACGGTCCGACGGGCCTGAGCATTTTTGCCAGAGAGAGTGTCGACGCAGTTGTGTTGGACTACGCGATGCCGACGATGAGCGGCGCTGACGTGGCCCTGGAGATGCGCAGGATTCGACGGAATGTTCCCATACTATTGCTCTCGGCTTACGTGAACCTCCCACCAGAGGTGACCGGCATGGTGGATTTGACGATCTTGAAGGGCGATGGGCCAGAGGTCCTGCTGGCGAAGGTTCGCGAATTGCTGCCGGGCGAATCGGGCCAGGCGGCCGTGGAGAGACAGCCGTGAACCTGAAAGAGTTCCGGCGCATCCTGCTCCAGGCGCTCTATTTTCCGATTTTGCTGCTTCTTCTGCTGGCAGCTTTTTTTCTGCAACAGATCGGCATGTCATCTAGTTTGCAGAGGGCGATTGTTCAAAGCGAGGGTATCGCGAATTTGCTTGCCGTGCTGCAAGGGGAGATTCTCCAGCAGGAGGCAGCGGTTCGCGGTTATGAGTTGACCCATAACCGATCCATGCTTCAGCCTTTCGATCAAGCGAAAGCAGGAATTAGTACGGATTTAACCGAATTGCAGCAACGGCTAAAGGGAGATCCTGCGCAACTGCAACAGCTGGCAGTCCTCTCGAAGGATTACGAACAGTGGCTGAGGCTGGCGCAGAACCTGCTAGATAAAAATCCAGCGTCAGTCAACGATCCGAAGCCCCATGCGCGGGAAGAGGCGATGATGGAGGATATCCGCGCCACGGTGAACACTCTGCAAAAGAATGAGCAGAAGCGCCGCGCCGTACTCTCCGCGCAAACGCCTGATCTTGCGCATCGGCAGTTTATACAGATATTCTCCGCGTCGTTATGTATTGCGATGGCCATGGCCTTGTTCATGCGTCAAAGGCTGAAGAGGGTATCGCGCAGTTATACAGCGGCTTTGGGTGAGCTGGAACAGCGATCGCGAGAGGTGCAGCAGAGCCAGCAGCGCTACCAGACAACACTGGAGTCGATCGGGGATGCTGTGATTTCGTGCGATATTCGGGGACAGGTTGAATTCCTGAACGTGATCGCCAGCGAGTTGAGCGGCTGGTCGATGCATGATGCACTGGGACGACCACTGACGGAGGTCTTCCGCATTGTGCATGAAGAGACGCGCGAGCCGGCGGAGAACCCTGTGCAACAAGTGCTCAGAAAAAAGAAAATGCACAGCCTGCCTCAGCACTCGGTGCTGATTTCCCGCTCGGGCAAGGAGTACTTGATAGACGACAGCGCGGCTCCGGTAGTCGATGCTCAGGGTGAGATGACCGGTGTTGTGCTGGTGTTTCGCGACGTGACTGAGCAACGACGTTCAGAAGCGGCATTGATCGCAGGTGAAAAGCTTGCGGTGGCGGGCCGACTTGCGGCGAGCATAGCGCATGAGATCCATAATCCTCTGGACTCAGTTTCGAATTTATTATTCCTGCTGCGGGATGAAACGGACCCGGGAAAGCGAGCGGAGTATCTGGAAATGGCCGAGCAGGAACTGGATCGCACGATGCAGATCAGCCGGACCATGCTGAGCCTGTACCGTGAGCCGAAGTCTCCAGTTAAGGTGGACCTCAAGGACCTGATTGAGGGCGTGCTTCTGCTGCTGGAACGACGCATCGCACAACAAAAGGTCCAGATCGCGAGCGAACTGGGCGAATCATGCATTGTTGAGGGATTTCCGGCGGAACTTCGTCAAGTAGTGACAAATGTGCTGGTAAACGCAATCGAGGCTGCTGGTATGCGGGGCCGGTTGCGCGTTCGGCTGGAACCGACGCCGCCGGAGGAGTTTCGTGGAGCGGGAGCGGTGATCGAGGTAGTCGACAGTGGGCCTGGAATTACCGACTTTGCGGCACAGCACATCTTTACTCCATTCTTTACCACCAAGGGCGAGCAAGGCACGGGGCTGGGGCTGTGGGTAAGCATGGGAATCGTGCAGAAGCACGGTGGAATGATCCGGCTGCAGAACTGCGGCCTGGAGGACTTCTCCGGCGCCTGTGCACGCATTTATTTGCCGGCGAAAACGCTGGCCGGCGACCGGCGGATCGCTGCTCCAGTGGCGTGAATTTATGACATCAAAAACGCTGGCTGCGCAACCTGGAGCGCGGTGCTGTGTTCAACCGAGTGTTGTGATGCAGTTTGCAGGCAAGACTGAAAGCAAGGAGATTGAGATATGAAGAAATTCCTACTGGCAGCAGTTGCTACCGCACTACTGGGAACTAGCGCGGCATTTGCACAGGTATTCGTACGCGTGGCGCCGCCCCCACCAATTGTTGAGCATCGCCCGGTGCGACCCGGAGCGAGATATGCATGGGTAGGTGGCTACCATCGGTGGGATGGCCGCGCGTATGTATGGGTACCGGGGCGCTGGGCGATTCCACCTCGCAGGGGAGGCATGTGGGTTCCGGGGCACTGGAGACACCAGCCCCGCGGCTACGTCTGGATCCCGGGCCACTGGCGTTATTGATTGGGAGAGCGGACAAAATCAGCGAGGCGTTCGCTTGAGCGAACGCCTCGCTGGTTTGCGCAACGGTTCCGGCGCAGAAGTTCAGATGCTAAGAGGGTGTATCTTCGGAAGTCGCGGAGGCTAAATGCCGATTGTTGTTCGATCCGCGGCTACGCAGAAGTAATTTTCTGCGGCATTGCGGGCACTCCCAAGGATAGAGGCCAAGTTTTGGGAAAACATGCCGTTTGAAGAACCCCACACGCGCCACACGAATTAATGCCTTCTGCCCGCAACTTGGGCAACTGTTTCGATCGGATGACAATGGATTTACCTCGTATCACAGACTGAGAATGAGCAAAGCATTTGTTACCGGCGAAGAACGACCGAACCCTTGCATTTTTCCGTCGGAAGCGCTTGTCTGAACCATCTCTGAAGGTGAAATGCGTAGCCAAATGTTAGTACCTCGGGCAAGAAATAAACAACAACTTTTTAGAACGGCTTTAGAGTTTTGAGCTTAGAAATTGCAAATAGGTGCGGCTCGATCACTGTGGGTCACGTGCAGCGATCAGAATGGCTGACCAGTATTTGAGCAACGGTAAACGATTTACACTAAAGGTGATGATTCCAACACTTGAATGGACGGATGAAGGGGTGCGTTTTCTGGACCAGACGCGCCTGCCGCTGGAAGAGAAGTACGTACTGGCGAGGAGCTACCGGGACGTGGCCGATGTGATTAGCACGATGGTGGTGCGCGGCGCGCCGGCTATCGGCGTGGCTGCTGCCATGGGCGTGGCGCTGGGGGCGAAGAGCAGCTCAGCGAAGACGGTGGACGAGCTCTCGCGCGAGGTACGGGAGATGAGCGAGGTACTTGCAGCCACGCGACCCACCGCGGTGAATCTATTCTGGGCAATTCAGCGGATGAGCGCGAAGCTCGATGCGCTCAGATCGAAGAAGGATGCGACCGTGGATTCTATCCGCACAGGGCTGATTGCGGAAGCACAGAGGATGTATGAGGAAGACATTGCCGCGTGCAAGGCGATGGGAGACTTTGGCGCCGAACTGATGCCGTCGAAGGGCGGCGTACTGACCCATTGCAATGCAGGAGCATTGGCAACATGCGGCTACGGAACCGCTCTGGGTGTGATTCGCAGCGCAGTTGCGCGAGGGCATGAGTTGCATGTGTATGCAGATGAAACGCGGCCATTTTTGCAGGGTGCGAGGCTGACAGCATGGGAGCTTATGCATGATGGGATTCCTACTACGGTGCTCTGCGACAACATGGCGGCAAGCCGAATGCGCGCAGGGAAGATCAAAGCTGTGGTAGTAGGTGCTGACCGGATTGCTGCGAACGGCGATGTGGCGAACAAGATCGGCACATACGGCGTGGCTGTTCTGGCAAAGGAGCATGAGATTCCGTTTTATGTGGCTGCGCCGTGGTCGACGATTGACCTGAATACGGCGACTGGCGATGCGATTCCGATTGAGGAACGCGCCGCGGTAGAGGTGACGCATCATGGAGGGAAGCAGCTAACACCGCACGGGGTGGGGATTGAGAACCCGGCGTTTGATGTAACTCCAGCCAAGTATGTGACGGCGATTATCACAGAGCGGGGTGTGCTGCGTGCGCCGTATGCTGAATCGCTGAAACAGATGGAAGCTCTGGCCGTGGAAGCCTAGACGCTTTGTGCAGGGTTGCTACTGAATCCAGTCGGCATAAGGGTAAAAGAGCAGAAAAAAGATCATGGTCAGGGCGATGACGTCCATGTACAGCAGGAGAAGCACGCCGCCGTGATAGAAGCTCCAGCGCAGGCGGAGGCAGCGCAGAGTTTCGAATGTTCCCCAAAGCGCTGCGAGTGCGGCGAAAGAGATTGACCAAGCCGTGTGAACATTGGGAAAGCCTGAAAGCAGGAAGGATGCTGCGAGGCTGGCTAATACCAGCGCGGTTCCGCGGACGAGCGAGCGGCAGCGGAAATTGAAGGCAGCGGGGAGCATGGGTACCAGCGCGGGCATGGACAGAAAAACTATACCCTCTTAAAGGGATGCGAGAGAACTGCTGACTGGTGGTTTTGTCGTGGTTCGAAAGATGGATTCCTCGATGTAGGAAATGCTGCTAGTATTTTGAGTCGCCCCTATGGCATCTGAAGCACTGAAAATACGAGACGGAGTCACGCCTGCGCAAAAGCGCGAACGCATTGTGCGGCGCGTAGCGCGCGAGCTGCGTGACGGGTTTTACGTAAACCTAGGCATTGGCATGCCGACGCTGGTTGCGAATCATGTGCCGGCGGGGACGGAAGTCGTACTGCAGTCGGAGAACGGGATGCTGGGCGTCGGGCCGTATCCGATGGCTGGAGCCGAGGACGCGGACCTAATCAATGCGGGCAAGGAGACGGTAACGGAGCTGCCGGGAACGGTGTTCTTCTCGAGCGCGGATTCGTTTGCGATGATCCGCGGCGGGCATGTCGACCTGAGCATTCTGGGCGCGATGGAAGTGGATGAAGAAGGGAACCTTGCGAACTGGATGATTCCGGGCAAGATGGTGAAGGGCATGGGCGGAGCCATGGACCTGGTAGCGAGCGCGCGGCGCGTGATTGTGGCCATGGAGCATACGACCAAAGACGGCTCCCCGAAGATTTTGCCGAAGTGCACGCTGCCGATTACCGGGCTGAAAGTTGTGGATACGATTGCAACGGAGATGGCGTGGATTCGCGTGACGCCAGAAGGTCTGGTAGTGGACGAGATTGCGCCGGGGCTGACATTTGAAGATGTGCAGAAGGCGACGGCGGCGCGCCTGATTCCGGGTGCGACAATCCGAGAGATGGCGGGGTAAGGGAGAGAACGCTCTGATTCGTCCGAAGTTTCCGATTCGACTGCTGGTAACAGGGATTTTGTGCCTTGGTGCGCTGGTTGCGTCGGCGTGGTTTACGAGGCCGGGGCACGGAATTGATTGCAATCGGCTGGCTCTGCTGACGGTGCTAGCGACGCTGGGCGCATTCCTAATGGCGATTTGCTTTCGTCAGATGGGGCAGCACAAGGAGCGCGCGTCGCGGTGGTTCCTGGTTGCGTGTCTGGTGATGGCAGCTGTGACTCTGTTTACGGACTTCCGGTATGTTCGGCGGTATCGAGGGCTGTGCGTCGAGGTGCAGCAGATGCAAATGCAGCGGAGCCCGAACAAGTAGCCGCCTAGCGCACAGTCCGGCGCTCGATGCGCTTTTCGTAATGTTTTCCTTTCAAGATGCGCTTCACGTAGATTCCCGGTGTGACGATGTGGTCGGGGTTGAGCCGGCCAGGTTCGACCAGTTCTTCGACTTCGACGATAGTGATCCTGGCGGCAGTGGCCATCATGGGGTTGAAGTTGCGCGCGGTCTTGCGATAAACGAGGTTACCTTGAGTGTCGCCTTTCCATGCTTTAATGAGGGCGAAATCGGCGCGGAGCCAGCGTTCCAAGAGGTATGGTTTGCCGTCGAACTCGCGCGTCTCCTTGCCGTCAGCGACAAGTGTTCCAACACCCGCGGGCGTGTAGAAGGCTGGAATGCCGGCGCCGCCGGCGCGGATGCGCTCGGCGAGCGTTCCTTGAGGGATGAGGCTGAGGTCAAGTTGGCCCTTGATGACCATGTCCTCGAGCAACTTGTTCTCACCGACGTAGCTGCCGGTGTGGGAGGCGATCATTCCGGCTTCGAGCATGCGGCCCATGCCGAATCCGTCAACGCCCATATTGTTGCTAATGGTGCGCAGATTTTTGATGCCACGGCGAACGAGAGCATCAATGAGATTTTCGGGAATGCCGCAGAGGCCGAAACCGCCGAGCATGATGGTGGCGCCGTCGGGGATGTCGGATACGGCCGCGTCGGCAGTTTCAACTACCTTGTTCAATGCTGACTCCTCAGGTACTTAATGCCATGAACCAAGAACGAAGAAGGATACCGGATGCAGAGCAGGAAAGCCAACGGGTGCGGCGCAGCAGACAGCGTGTAGGTGGAAAAGCAAGGATTGCGGTAGGATGAGTGGGTTTCCTTTCCCTTGTGTATCGGGCCGAGGAGCAGCCGGATGTTCCGGTCAAATCAGAACTTTGAGGAGCATGCGATATGTTGAAGGGTTTCCGTGATTTTATCCTACGCGGCAATGTGATGGATCTAGCGGTTGCCGTGGTGATCGGAGCGGCATTCACAAGTATTGTGGGGTCGCTGGTAAAAGACATCATCAATCCGCTGATTGCGGCAATTTTCTCGAAACCGGATTTCTCCTATCTGGTGCTGACAATCAACGGCGGGAAGATTACATACGGCAATTTTCTCAACCAGGTGATTAATTTCGTGCTCATTGCGGCCGCCGTTTATTTTATCTTCGTACTGCCCGTTAACAGGCTGATGGCGAAGTTCTTTCCTGCGAAGGCCGAGCCGCCGAAAACCCGGCCGTGCCCGCAGTGCCTGAGCGACATTCCGATAGAAGCAAAGCGCTGCGCACACTGCACGCAACCGGTAGCAGCGGCCTGATCGACTCTTGCTGACCGAAGAAGAAGCTGGCAACCTGCGCGTGGTGCTGGTAGCAGCGCGGAATCCGCTGAACATTGGCGCCGCGGCACGCGCAATGAGCAACTTTGGATTCCTGCGCCTGTGTGTTGTGAACTGCTACGACGTGGCGTTTCGCGAGGCGCGGTCGGCTGTGGGCGCGCCGCAACTACTAGCCAATGCAAGAGAGTTCGCAAGCGTAGCAGAGGCTGTCGCCGACTGTGGGCTGGTAGTGGGTACAACCGAGGGAGGTCATCGCCAGATCGAACAACCGCTGCTGCGGCTGGACGCAGGTGGAGGGGTAATTCGAGCGCGACTGAGGGCGGATCGTGTAGCGCTATTATTCGGCTCAGAGAAGCGCGGGTTATCCAACAATGATTTGAGCTATTG
>JASHUR010000280.1 GCA_030039895.1 Acidobacteriaceae bacterium
TGGATCGCCTCCACCGGAGTGAATCCCGCCTGCACCAGCAGTTCCAGTTCGCGCTCGTCGCAATATCCCGGCACCACCCCGCCGTATCCCGTCGGATCGCACCCCGCCATCAGCAGCCCGCCATCCTTCGCAAAGTCATACTCGAACTGCATCTCCATCTTGAAAAGCTTCGGCCACACAGACGTATCCGCATGCTCCGCAATCGCCGCCCGTGTCGTTGCATACGACCCCCACGCATCCGGCGTCATCGCATCGCGCACCTGCATTTCATAGCTCAGCGGAGGCAGGTTCGGCACGAACGTCTCAAACACAGCCAGCGTCGACGTCACCGCCACGTGGTGCGCAATCAGGTCCTTGATCGTTCCCTGAATCTCTGGCCCCTCCACATCCATCTTCGCCATCGCCGCATCCACCTTGTGCATGTCCGGACACACCCCTTCTTTCTTTTCCGGATAAAACTCTGTGTCCACCATCAGCCCGTGCTCCAGGTTGTCGATGCCCAGTGCCGCCGCCTCCTTGAAGCCCACCGCGCACAGATGCCCCGTAATCTTCAGCCCATGCGCGTGCACCGCATCAATCGCCGCCTTCAGCTCTGCCGGAGTAATGTGCATGTACGCCTTGTACGAAGTAATTCCCTCCGCCGCCCAGTAATCAACCGTGCGCGTCGCATCCTCCGGCCCGGTCAGTTCATGCATGTTCGGCGTATACGATCCAACCCCCTCCAGATAAGGGCTGGTCAAATACAAATGCGGCCCCGGAATCTTCCCCGCATCAATCAGGCGCTTCAAAGAAATGTCCGTATAGGGCTCGATGGTCCCCGTCGTCCGCGCCACCGTCACACCGCCCGCCAGATAAAGCCGCGGCGCGCTGTCCGCCATCTCGCCATACAGCGCCAGCAGCCCCGGCCTGTTGTCCGGCAGCGGATAAAACAAATGCTCATGCATCCCCACCAGCCCCGGAAACACCGTCTTCTCCGTCGCGTCCAGCACCTTCGCATCCGCCGGAACCTTCCCATCCGCCTCCGGTCCCGCATACGTGATCTTCCCCTGCTCCACCACAACCATCTGGTCGTCCTTCGCCGGACCACCTGTCCCGTCAATCACCCGTACATGCTCCAGCACCACCACCGGAGCATCCACCTTCACAAACGGCTTCAACGCTGCCGATACCTGAGCGCCCGCCACTCCGCAAAACATTCCAAGCGCCGCTGCCCACAATAGTTGCCGCATATTCGAACCTCGCATCTGGAGTCACCGCTAAAGTGAAGCACCAGTCTCCGCGCACATCACCCACCAGTCAAGGCCGCATTTTGCCTAGCCACGCCGTCAACCAGGCCGTAACCGCACAGGAGTAAGATCATCGGCATGAAAGCCGCATGGTACGAAAAGCAGGGTCCCGCCCGCGAAGTCCTCACCGTCGGAGAAATGCCCGACCCCGAACCGGGCCCCGGCGAGCTCCGCATCCGCATCGCTTTCTCCGGCGTTAATCCCGGCGACGTCAAAAAACGCGAGGACACCTTCGCCGTCGGCATGCCCTACCCGCGCATCATTCCGCACAGCGACGGAGCCGGTCACGTCGACAAGGTCGGCCCCGGTGTCGCGCCCGAATGGCTCGGCCGCCGCGTCTGGTGCTTCGGAGCGCAATCCTACCGCCCCTTCGGCACCGCCGCCGAATTCACCGTCGTCCCCATTGAAAAAGTAGCGCCGCTTCCCGACTCCGTCTCTATGGAGCAGGGCGCATGCCTCGGCATTCCCGGCATCACCGCGCACCGCGCCGTACACGTCGCCGGACCTGTTGCAGGACGCACCGTTCTCATTCAGGGAGCAGCAGGCGCTGTCGGCATCTGCGCCACGCAGCTCGCCCACTTTGCCGGGGCCTTCGTCATCGGCACCGTACGATTCGCCGACGACCAGGCCGCTGCGCGCGCCGCCGGAGCAAACGCCGTACTCATCTCCGACAAAGATCTCGTCTCGCGCGTAAAAGCCATCGCTCCCGACGGCATCGACCACATCGTCGAAGTCGCCTTCGCCGCAAACATCGATGCCGACACCGAGCTGCTCAAGCCCGACGCCTCCATCGCCTCCTACGCAACCAACGACCCCGCCCCCAAAATCCCCTTCTGGCAGCTCGTCTTCAAAAACAATCGCCTGTTCTTTCTTGGCAGCGACGACTTCCCGCCCGAAGCAAAGGCCGCTGCCGCCCGCGACCTCAACGCCGCGCTCGACGATGGTTGGTCCGGCTTCGAAATCGCCGAGCGCATCCCGCTCTCCGACATCGCAAAGGCCCACGAACTCGTCGAGCACCCAACCCGCCGCGGCCGAATCGTCGTCAGCATTCCGTAACGCAAAACCGTCCGGCGCCAATCTGCCTATTGGTTGTTCGCCTTCTCTGCGATCAGCATCGAATTCAGAATCTGGTCGGACATCTCGCGCACCGCAGCCGGAGAATGCGCCAGAAATAGCGTATTCGTCTTATCGCTCTCGCCAATCGACTTGAGCGTATCGAAATACTGCGTCACCATCACCAGCTGCATCACCTCTTTTGCCGTTGCCCCTTCAACAACCTTCTGGAATTGCTCAATCGACACCTGCAGTCCCTGTACGATCGCCTTCCGCTGGTTCGCGATGCCCTGTCCCTGCAGTGCCTTGCTCTCCGCTTCGGCCTCGGCCTTCTTTACCACCAGAATCTTGTCTGCTTCGCCTCTCGCCGTGGCCGCCACCTGCTCGCGCTGTGCCGCGTTGATGTCGTTCATCGCAGACTTCACCTTCTGGTCCGGAACAATATCGGTCACCAGCACGTTCACAATCTCATAGCCGAACGCCGCCATGTCCGCGTCCAGCTCCTGCTTCACAGCAGCGGCAATGCTCGACTGCGAAGCAAACACCTCATCCAGCGTCATCCCCGGAACATGCCCCAGAATTACCTGCTCAACATAAGACTTGATCTGTGCAACAGGGTCCGCGAGCTTATAGAACGCGTCATACACCTTTTCCGGGCGCACCCTGTTCTGCACCGAGATCGGGATCGTCACAAAGACGTTGTCCTTCGTCTTCGTCTCCATCGTCAAGGTGATCTGGTTCACGCGCAGGCTCACCACTCCCGCCAGCATGTCGATAACCGGAGTCTTCCAATTCAATCCCGGCTCTGCAATCCGCAAAAACCTGCCGAAGCGCGTCACAACCGCCAC
The DNA here is from genome assembly GCA_030039895.1 of Acidobacteriaceae bacterium. Taxonomy (GTDB): domain Bacteria; phylum Acidobacteriota; class Terriglobia; order Terriglobales; family Acidobacteriaceae; genus Silvibacterium. Next base: position 3,188 of record JASHUR010000280.1, read on the forward strand.
TTCCGCCGTATTCACAGTGAAAAAGCTTCCTAAAATCACAAAAAGAAAAATGGCCGCGCCCACTGCCGCCGATATCAGATAAACAGCTTCCATTGCTATCCCCCAAAACTTCCTCTCCGGAAGTAAGGCGGGATTATATCGGATTACCTGGTCACTTTAGATACCCCCACACCAGGTCAACCAAATCCTCCGCCACTCCCGCCCTCGACGTAGCCCAGGCCCAAAGCCGCGGCGGCCCCGGAACAAGTCCGAGGCCGCCCACTTTTTCCTGACGACTCTCTACTTTTTCGCAGCGATCAGCTTATCTAGGTAATCCGGCTTGCCCGGCTCCCGCTCCAGATGCGGATACCGGTCCCCGCCGTGATAATTCACCTCGGCGGTCCGGTAGTAGCCGTCGTCGACCAACAGCAGGTTAATCGGCGCAGAGTTGTCTTTGGCGGCCGCGATCGCGTCCTCCAGCACATCGTGCGTGTACACTTGCCCGTTCACCCCCACCACCTTCATTCCGGAGGTCACGCCCGCGTTATACGCCGGTCCGCCGACAATCGAGTCGTTCACATCGCCTTCCTTTCCTAGTTGCAGTCCGATCGAGTACGCGTCGTTCGGCTCCAGGCGCAAGGTTGGCAGGTGCGTCGGCTCGCTGTTCAGCACCGGCTTCCACCCGGCGTTCTCAATGCCTCCCACCGGCGGCTCCGCCGAAGTCGAATTCAGCCGCTCATGGAAGAACGCTGCCCAGTTGTACGGAGCCACCTGGTTCAACGCCGCCACCAGCTGATCGAAGTTGTATGTCTTCACCTGCGGTCCCTCATTCGGACCCCCATGGAAGAGTTGGCAGAAATCGTCGATCGACTTCTTTCCGTGCGTCGTGTCGTGGATGATCGTCGCTACCTCCAGCCACATCAGGTCGCCTTCCTCGTAGTAGTCTGAGCCGCGCCGCCAGTTCAGCCATCCTCGCGCAAAGTGCAATTCCGGCTCTGCAACGGCCGTGTCCAGCAGCGGACGCCACGTCCGCCCGGGCCGTCCCGGTCCCAGTTCCGCTGCCAGGCTTGCCAGGTAGTCACGATACTGCTCCGGCG
>JASHUR010000281.1 GCA_030039895.1 Acidobacteriaceae bacterium
GGATGCCGCTAAAGAAGCGGCATTTCCAACGGTCATTACGGCATGTACTGACCAAACCAGCCCAGCGCCCGCTCCAACACGTTGATGCGGTCGACAGGCTTGGAGAATCCGTGTCCCTCATCCGGATACACGACCAGTTCGGTAGGCACATGCTCATACCGCAGCGCGTGCCAGAACTCGAATGACTGCGGCGCAGGGCATTCTCCGTCTCGGTCGCCTACCACAACCAACGTCGGCGTTTTGGCGTTCTTGATGTAGTTGATCGCCGAACTCTTCGCATAGACCGCGGGATCGTCATACACCGACGCTCCGAAGAATGGAATCATCCACTCGTCGATCGAGTTCTCGCCGTAGTAGCTGAGCCAGTCGGAGAGTCCGGCTCCGGCGACCGCGGCGTGGAAGCGGTGCGTCTGGGTGACGGCGAACATGGTCATGAATCCGCCGTAGCTCCAACCGGTGATGCCGATGCGGTTGGGATCAATCGGGTGGTCTTTGACGACGGTGTCGACACCAGCGAGGATGTCGCGCAGATCGCCGTAACCGAAATCCTTGCGGTTGGCCTGAGTGAATTTCTCTCCTTCGCCGAAGCTGCCGCGCGGGTTGGGCATGAGGACGAAATAACCGAAGGCGGAAAAGGGGACGGGTCCGAAGCCTGGGTAAGGCCAGCGGGGCATGGTTGCGGCAGAGGGTCCTCCATGAACATAGACGATCAGCGGGTAATTCTTCGCCGGATCGTAGTCGGCGGGATAGAGGAGCCAGCCATGAACGTGGAAACCTTCATTAGTCCACTCGACGGCTTCGGTCTTGCCCCACGAGGGCTTGAGGTCGTCGTTGTAGTGGGTGATCTGCTTGAGATTGTCGAGCGGACCGGCCCAGACTTCGGGCGGATGTTCGAATGAGGAGCGGATAAAGGCAATGTTATTGCTGTTGGAGACAGAGATACGCATTTCGAGGCTGCCTGCACCAACGGAATCAGGGAGGTTGAGGCTGTAGTCGGGCGAATCCTGCTGCGTGTCAATGTTGTAGACAAAGAGGTGTGAATCAGAGCCCTTGATTTCTGCAACACCGAGGTTCTGGTCGTCGATCCATGTAATCCATGCCGGGCTGGCGGCTCGATCGGGGGTCACATCTTTGGCTTCGCCGCCAGTAGATGGGACGATATAGATGTCGCCCCCTGTGGAGCCCTGGTCGGACATGAGCCCGCCGATGAAAGCGATGCGTTTGCCGTCAGGCGACCAGCGCGGGACGGCGATCTGCAAGCCGTGCAGCGTGCCGTTTGTGGTTGTGGGATTGAAGACGATGTGTGGCGGTACAACCGAGTTTGCCGTTGGGTTGAAGCCCCAGTCGAAGTCCTGAACGTAAAGCTTTGCCGTCCACCAGTTATCTTCGCCTGGAGGCGCAGCTGCCACGTAAGCCAGCTTCTTTGAATCGGGCGACCAGTCAAATTCGTACACATGCAGGTTGGCAGGAGTCACCTGGGTAAGCGTTCCGCTTTGGGCATTCACCGCGGCCACACGCTGAACTTCGATATGCTCGACTCCGATAACGCCGGAGGGCAGTGGCATTGCAGCCAGCGCTCCTGAAGGCCGCGTTGCTCCTTTCACATACAGAAAGGTCAGGTACTTGCCGTCCGGGGAGTACGTAAGGTTCTTGGCATAGCCGTCCAGTTGCACCAGCATGTGAGGCGCAGCAGCCGCGCCGATTTCATCGGTAAAGATCGCAGCTTTGTGATCCGGGGTGCAGTCGGAAAAGAAGGCCAGCGTCTTCGAGTCGGGCGACCAGGCGATGCCGCCCTCTCCACCGTTCGCGCCGTTGGTGCAGGCAGTGACGTGCTGCGCCGTGGCTGGGTCACTCAGTGGAGCCACAAAAATCCCCTCGCGCCCCACTGTCCAGGCAATCTGACTCCCGTCCGGTGAGAGTTGCGTCTCGCGAACGTACTTAACCTGCTCCAGCGAATGAATAATGGCCGGGATACGCGAATCATAGCTGACCGGGGCAGTAGCAGTTTGTGTTGGAGTCTGAGCAAGGAGCGGCATGGCAAGGACAGAAGCGCACAGTGGCGCGAGCAGCAGGCAACGCATTTTCATAGAAATCAGGGTATAAGGGAAAAAGAAAAGGGGAAAGTGGGACCGTTCGGCGGTCTTGGCTGATTTTGAGGGCAAGTCAAGGTCGCGGATATAAATATTTCCTCTAAAGACCGGCGTTTGCGTTGACGATTTGCCGCCGAATTGTTAACCTTAAAAGGTTCGCCGACTCAGGCCGTTTTGCGCTTATGTAACCGCGCTGCTCAGGAGTTCGCGAACAAAAAATCACAGAACGCTGACGGCCTGTAAGGGGCAGCTTATAGAGAGTCTGTGAGATCTCTGCCGGAAGAATGGCGGAGACGGATCGCATCGGAGTCTGCGACACCCACCACCTTGGCGGGCTATGCGGACCGGAACAAGCGAAACGGAGTTGGCCAGTTTGACTCAGCCGTTTGCAAGGCGGCTTTCAAATTGCGCGCGGCCACCGTCGCGGTTCTCGTCTGGGATTTGAGTACGGCAGACGCGAAGCAGGAATCCTGTGACTTCGCACTTGTGGCGCGTGTGCGCCTCAGCAGGTGTGTGAAGGGGTTTCCGGTCGCGCTGGAAAATTTGAACGGTTTGGATTTGGTAAGGAGTCAGGTTTGCCTACATTCAGTCAACTCGTAAGGAAGGGCCGGACTGCGCCGCGGTATAAGACGGCCTCTCCCGCATTGCAGGGATCGCCGCAGCGCCGCGGAGTCTGCACCCGTGTCTATACGCAGACCCCCAAGAAGCCGAACTCGGCGCTCCGCAAGGTCGCGCGTGTTCGCCTTACCAACGGCATTGAGGTGACGTCGTACATCCCGGGCGAAGGCCATAACCTCCAGGAGCACTCCATTGTGCTGATTCGCGGAGGCCGTGTGAAGGACTTGCCGGGCGTGCGTTATCACATTGTGCGCGGAACGCTGGACTCAGTAGGCGTGGTTAAGCGGACGCAAAGCCGGTCGAAGTATGGCGCCAAGCGCGCCAAGGCGGCTGCCAAGAAGTAGCCGTGTTTGCCGGGCTGTAAGCCTGGCGCGGCTGTCCTGAGCGCAAAGCGCGACGGATGAACAAAGTTTGCTGGTTAAAAGAATTTAGGAACACTTATGCCGAGAAAAGGTCATATCGCCAAGCGTGAGGTCGCTCCCGACCCGGTCTATAACTCAACGCTGGTCACCAAGTTTGTGAACTCCATGATGTGGGGTGGCAAGAAGTCGACGGCGCAGGGCATTTTTTATACCGCCATGCAGAACCTTGAGCAGAAGGGCGGCGCGGATGCGCTGACGCTCTTCAAGAAGGCGGTCGAGAACTGCAAGCCGCTGCTTGAGGTCAAGACGCGGCGCGTGGGCGGCGCCAACTACCAGGTTCCCATTGAGGTGAACCCGGAGCGGCGCACCTCGCTGGCCATCCGCTGGCTCGTGAGCTATGGCCGGGCACGCGGCGAGAAGGGCATGGTTGAGAAGCTCTCGGCGGAGCTGCTGGACGCGGCCAACGGGCGTGGCGCAGCCATGAAGAAGAAGGAAGACGTGCACCGCATGGCGGAGGCGAACAAGGCGTTCGCGCATTATCGCTGGTAGTGCACTGCATTGCCGTCAGGGTTCTACCACTGATTGCAAGGTTTGGGTTTAACCGCGGGCTTCGGCCCGTGAAGGATTGAGGGATTAACGTGGCTCGTCAGGTACCATTAAATCGCTGCCGGAACATCGGGATCATGGCGCATATCGACGCCGGAAAAACGACGGCGACCGAGCGCATCCTGTTCTATACGGGCATCACGCACCGCATCGGCGAAGTGCACGAAGGCACGGCGACGATGGACTATATGGAGCAGGAGCAGGAGCGCGGCATCACGATTACCTCCGCCGCCACCACCTGCACCTGGAACAACATCCGCATCAACATTATCGATACGCCCGGCCACGTGGACTTTACCGCCGAGGTGGAGCGCTCGCTGCGTGTTCTCGACGGCGCCGTTGCTCTGTTTGATTCGGTTTCCGGCGTGCAGCCGCAGACCGAGACGGTGTGGCGCCAGGGCGACAAGTACAAAGTGCCCCGCATC
>JASHUR010000282.1 GCA_030039895.1 Acidobacteriaceae bacterium
ACCGTCCCACATTCTCGCCGCCTTCCACCGACTCCAATATGAAGCACTCCGGCTCATCCGCCGCCAGCCGCAGAAATGCCGTCACCGGCGTCTCCACATCCGCAGTCAGCCGTCGATACACGGGAACCAGGGTGTGCGTCCGCGCCAGTTTCAAAAACTCGGCGCGCGCCGGAAGCGCATTCGTCTCAACTCGCATAGCGTATCCATCATGGTAAATCCTGTTTGCGGTCACAAGATGATTGCCAAACGATACAATTCCAGTCCAAAGCATAGCGGCGGCATGTTGCGCCGCAAACGCGCCGCCCAGGAGAGTCCCATGCAGCGGAAATTCTTCTACGCAACCATCGTCTTATCCATCGTCTTCGCCGCCCTCGCGCAGGCACGCGCACAAGCCGCCGCCACACCCTACCCCAAAATGGCGCCCGTCGATCAATACTTAATGCCGCAACAGGCTGAAATCGCCCTCGCCCGCAGCGCCGCTCCTCCGTCTATCTCCGATCATGCGGAAGTCCTCGTCATGGGCCGCCACGGATACACAACCGCCGTCAAAGGCACCAACGGTTTCGTCTGTTTTGTCGAGAGGTCGTGGACAAACAAGCTCGATCATCGCGACTTCTGGAACCCCAAAGTCCGGGCGCCCTTCTGCGTCAACGCCGCAGCCGCGCGCTCCTATCTCCCCATCACAGAAATGAAGACCCGGCTTATCCTCGCCGGCAAATCAAAGCAGCAGATGGCCGCCGCCATCCAAACCGCATTCGACCAGAAAAAACTTCCGCCTATCGAGCGCGGAGCCATGTGCTTCATGATGTCGAAGCAGGGCTATCTCAACGACGCCGCCACTCACTGGCACCCGCATGTGATGTTTTTCACTCCATTGACGAAGCCTGAAAGCTGGGGCGCCAACCTGCCGGCGTCTCCCATCTTCGGAACCGAAGACCAACTGGACCGGCTGAGCGTATTCTTCGTCCCCGTCGCCAAATGGTCTGACGGCACACCCGACGCCAACCCGATCAATTAATCGCTGAATTCGAAGACTCCAGCGCGTCGCTGGATGCGCAGTCCCTATTCTGTACGTAAGACCTTCATCGGCTCCGTCGACGCAGCCCTTAACGCCGGCAATGCACACGCCGCCAGGGACGCAACCAGCAGCACCGCGCCCACCGCGGCAAACGCGCGATAATCCATCGCGCTCACGCCGTACAGGCTGCTCTGCATGGCTCGGCCAATAAAATATGCGCCCGCCAGTCCCACGCCCAGCCCAATCCCCGCCAGCACCAGCCCTTCCAGCACAATCAGCCGCACCACCCGCCCGCGCGTCGCGCCCAGCGCCATCCGCACCGCAATCTCATGCGACCGCTGCTCCACCGAGTACCGCATCACGCCATAAATTCCCACCGCCGCCAGCAGCAGAGCAATCGCGGCAAACGTCGCATACAGGATCAGCGTGAAGCGGTCGCCGGCCAGCACGGTGTCGTGCACCTCAGTCATCGTCTGCGGATGGTCCAGCGCAATCAGCGGATCGACCCTGTGCACCGCCGCCCCAAGGCTGTTCAGCATCGTCTCCGGATCTTCCGCCGTCCGCACTCCAATCCCCGAGCTCGTCCACGGGCTCTGCCAGAACGGAACCAGAATCTCCGCCCGGTCACCCCGCACCCAGTTCCGCACATCGTGGTACACGCCCACAATCTGCCACTCCAAAGCAGGCCCCAGCTTCGTCACACCCGGAATCAGTTGCTCAACGTCTACCTGTTCCCGCAACGGGTCCTTGCCCTTCAAAAACTGCTGCACAAACTTCTCATTCACCATCGCCACCCGCGGGCTCGCCGCCGTGTCATCATCCGTGAACGTCCGCCCCTGCAGTAGCTGAATCCCAAAGGTCTTGAAATATCCCGGCGACACCATCCCAAAGTTCGCCGTTGGCCTCTTCGATGGATCTGCATATGTCGGCCCACCCACAATCGTGAACGGCATTCCGAACCCCGGCCCCATCATCGGAATCCCTGTCTCCACGCTCGCCGCCTTCACACCCGGAACCGCCTCGATGCTCTCCAGCATCCGGCGGTAGTATGCCACCAGCGTCGCCGGGTCCTTCGACCGCGAATCCGGCTGAATCAGCCCGAACGTCAGCGCATGGTCAATCTCTATTCCCGTATCCACATGCGCCAGGTTCCAGAAGCTGTGAAACGCCAGCCCCGCGCCCGCCAGCAGCGCCAGAGCCAGCGCAAACTCGCCCACCACCAGCACCCGCCGCAGCCGGTTGCGCCCCACGCCTGTGCCCGACCGTCCGCCTTCCTTCATCGCCTCCGCCGGATCGACCCTCGACGCTGACCACGCGGGAATACACCCGAACAGGAGCCCCGCCAGTGTCGTCGCCGCCAGCGTAAACACCAGCACCGGAACATTCAGCGTCAGTCGTGCTTCGCTCGACAGCGTGCCCGGCGGCATCACCGCCTTCAGCCCCTGCAGCATTGCATAGCCCACGCCCACGCCCAGCGCGCCTCCGCCCACCGCCAGCATCAGGCTTTCCGTCAGCAGTTGCGCAAAAATCGTCTTTGTCCCCGCGCCCAGTGCCGACCGCACCGCCATCTCCTTGTGCCGCGCCATGCTCCGCGCCAGCAGCAGATTCGCCACATTCACGCACGCAATCAACAGCACAAACCCCACCGCGCCCAGCAGCAGCCACAGCGTCTTGATTTCGTCCTTTGAGATGAAGTCGTTCTTCAGCGGCTCCACATACGCACCCCAGCCCTGGTCGCTCTTCGGATAATCCTTCGCAATCTGCGCCGTCACCGAATCCATATCGGACTGCGCCTGCTTCAAAGTCACACCCGGCTTCAGACGCCCCATCACCAGCAGCCAGTGGAAGTCGTGGTTTTTCTGGTCCGGCGTAAACGCCATCGGAACCGCCAGCCTCGGCTCCTGGCGGTCATACACTCCCGCCGGCAGCACGCCCACTACCGTGTGCGGCTCGTTATCAATATTGATCGTCGTTCCAATAATGTTGGGATTCGACCCCAGCCGCACCCACGTGCCGTGCGTCAGAATCACTACCTTGTCCTGGCCCGGCTCGCCCTCCTGAGGCAAGAATCCGCGTCCCATGAACATCGGCAGCCCCAGCAGCTTGTAGAAACCCGGCGTTACGTACTGCCCGACCACATTCTCCGGATGGTCTGCCGTCGCCAGATTGAACACTCCCTGGCTCCACGCCGCCATGCTCTCAAAGGTCCTGTTGTTCCGCTGCCAGTCCAGAAAATCGCCTGCCGAAACCACATTATGGTAGGTCTCAATCTTCGACCACACCACCACCAGCTGGTTCGCGTCCGGATACGGCAGCGGCTGCAGCATCGTCGCATAGTCCACCGTAAAGATCGCCGTATTTGCGCCCACTCCCAGCGCCAGCGTCAACAGCACCGTCAGCGTAATGCCCGGATTCCTCAGCAGCATCCGCCAGCTGAATCGCAGGTTCCTCAGCAAATTCGACATGGATCCCCCGAACTCCGACGCAATAATCCTGAAACACGTTTATAACAGCCTCTTCACACAATGCGCTTCCATTTCGGGCGGCGCATTTCCTAATCTGGTTCCCGCCCCGCCGCCCGTCCCGTAGAACACCTCTCGTACCCTTGCCACCACTGAATCCCCGGGCCTATACTCCATAGGTTTGGCCGAAATCCGTTTTTTCCAAACGGTGGCCTGCAAAGGAGCACACTACTTTTATGGCAACTATCACCCTCGAGCAGGAGATCAACCCCTGGGAGGCGCAGGCGGCTCGCTTCGACTTCGCCGCGCGCAAACTCAATCTTGACCAGGGCCTCTGGAAAGTTCTCCGCTATCCCTCCCGAGAAATCATCGTTCACTTTCCCGTCAGCATGGACGACGGCCGCATCGAGATGTTCACCGGCTTCCGCGTCCTCCATTCGCAGGCCCGGGGCCCGGGCAAAGGCGGCATCCGCTACGCCCCTGACGTCAACCTTGATGAGGTTCGCGCCCTCGCCAGTTGGATGACCTGGAAGTGCGCCGTCGTCAACATCCCCTTCGGCGGAGCAAAGGGCGGCGTCATCTGCGACCCCAAAAAGATGTCCACTGGCGAGCTTGAGCGCATGACCCGCCGCTACACCGCGGAAATCATCGAGTTTCTCGGGCCGGAAAAAGACGTTCCCGCACCCGACGTGAACACCAATGAGCAGACCATGGCCTGGATCATGGACACCTACTCCATGCACATGCGCCAGACCGTCACCAGCGTCGTCACCGGCAAGCCCATCAACATCGGCGGCTCCCGCGGACGCCGTGAGGCCACCGGCCGCGGCGTCAGCGTCGTCTGCGACCAGGCCCTCAAACACATCGGCATCCAGCGCGACGGCTGCCGCGTCATCATTCAGGGCTTCGGCAACGTCGGCTCAAACGCTGCCCGCCTCATGCAGGAAAAGGGCTACAAGATCATCGGCATCGTCGAGTACGACGGCGCCCTCTTCAATGCCAACGGCATCGACGTCTGCGCGCTCTCCGAACACCGCGACCGCAACAGCTCCATCCTCGGCTTTCGAGGCGCTGAGGCCTCCGACCCCGAGCAGGTCTTCACCTCGCCCTGTGAAATCCTTATCCCGGCCGCGACGGAAAACGTCATCACCAGCCGCAACGCCGAACGCGTTCGTGCGAGAATCGTCTGCGAAGGCGCCAACGGCCCCAC
>JASHUR010000283.1 GCA_030039895.1 Acidobacteriaceae bacterium
CGAGCAGCAGGAGTAAAACGTTACACTTGCACGTGTCGGTGAAGCCTGCTCCTGGGCGGGAGCCAAACGAGAACACAAAAACGAGGGAGGCGTGAAATTTGCGCGGTTGTTTGTGCTGGTTATGACGGCGGCTGGTGTTCTTTCCAGCGGAAGCCTTTTGGCTCAGGTCCAGATTGTGAAGCAGAACGGCGGCGTCACCGTCAAAACCGCCAAGGACACTCTGTGCCTCAATCTCAAAATCAGGCTCTTTGGAACCCCGCCGTTGCCACCGTCGATACCGGCGCGCTCAGCTGCAGAGCAGACGAGCGTGGAACCATGATCGGAATGGTCGCCGGCGGTGCCACCAACTTCCTGCTTCGCCTCCAGCCCCTCCGCTCTCGCGTGCCTTCGCGGAACACACACTCGAATTTCCTAAAATTGGCTGGACGTGGTGGGTACTCGTGGGTGCGCTCACAACATCTGCCATCGTGTACGCAACCAGTCTCTTCTTTCCCGAACACGTCAACCTGCATCAAAGGAGTCTCTGACATGCCTCGCTCTCTTCGCTTCTGGGCGTTTCTGCTTTTGTTCTTTGTCTGCTTCGCGCCTGCCCGTGCGCAGAAGGGCAACTTCGCCCCCATCAATCGCATTGTCAACCAGGCCATTCAGCACCACCTCATTCCGGGCGCGGTCGTGATCATCGGGCACAACGGCCATGTCGTCTTCCGGCGCGCCTATGGATGGCGCTCGCTGGTGCCGGACGAGGAGAAGATGACGGTTAACACCATCTTCGACATGGCCTCGCTCACCAAGCCTCTCATGACGGCAACGGCCGTCATGCAGCTCTACCAGGAAGGGAAAATCAACGTCAACGATCCGGTCGCCAAGTACCTGCCGCAGTTCGCGGCCAACGGTAAAGGAGACATCACCATCCGCGACCTCCTCACGCATTATTCCGGCCTGCCGCCGGACCTGTCCCTCGCCAGGCCGTGGGAAGGGAAGGGCGAAGCCTACAAACTCGCCTTCGCCGCCAGGCCCTTGCGCCCGCCCGGAGTTCGCTTCCAATACAGCGACGTCAACTTCATTACGCTCGGTGCGCTCATAGAGAAGGTCTCCGGACTGCCTCTCGACGTCTATGACATGCGCAACATCATCCAGCCTCTCGGGCTCAGGTACACGCGCTACCTGCCTCCTGTTTCCTGGCGTCCGCTTATCGCGCCCACCCAGTATGAGCACGGCCTCGCCGCGTATGGCGGCAAAGTCGACTGGACCGGCCCCGACGTCGTCCTGCGCGGTGTAGTGCATGACCCCACCGCGCGACGCATGGGCGGAGTCGCCGGCCACGCCGGGCTGTTCATGGACGCCGACGACCTCTCCGTATACGCGCAGAACCTCCTCGACCGCCTTGCCGGACGCCCCAGCCGCTTCCCGCTTTCGCGCATCGTGCTCCAGAAGATGACCACCCCCGAACAGCCTGCGACCGGCACTGCTTTGCGCGGCTTCGGCTGGGACATCGAATCACCCTTCTCCAGTAACCGCGGACAGCTCTTTCCCGTCGGCTCCTTCGGACACTCGGGCTTCACCGGAACCTCGCTTTGGATCGACCCCTACAGCGACAGCTATGTCATCATTCTCACCAACGCTGTGCATCCCAACGGCCCCACGAACAGCCTCTCCATGCGCGGCGAAATCGCCAACGTTGCCGCGGTCGCAATCGGCATTCATAACGACGGCGGCGCGATGGCGGCGCGCATCACTGGATACAACGAATCGCTGAGCGGGATGCGCCGCTGGGCAGCCCGAAACGGAAACGTCCTCACTGGAATCGACGTGCTCGAGCACGACCGCTTCCGCCAGCTTGCCGCGCTGGCCCGTCAACACGGAGGCCACCTCCGGCTCGGTCTACTGACCAACCAGACTGGCCTTGACGCCGAAGGACGCCGCACCATCGACATCCTGTTTCACAACGCCGAGCAGGCCGTGCCCGGACTCACGCTCAAAGTGCTCTTTAGCCCTGAGCATGGCATCGCCGGCAGCTATGACCGGCCCGGCGTGCCCAATTCCACCGATGCCGCGACCGGTCTGCCCATCATTAGCCTCTACGGACACACCGCCGCCCAGCGCCACCCTCCGCTCAACGTCATGCGCAACCTTGACGCCGTGGTGATCGACCTGCAGGACGCAGGCGTTCGCTATTACACCTACGAGACCGTAGTCCGCTACTTCCTTGAGGCCGCCGCGAAAACGGGAACGCGGATCATCGTACTCGATCGTCCTGATCCGATCACTGGCTCATTCGTGCAGGGGCCGGTTTCTGACGCTGATGCAGAGAGCTATGTCAACTCCATGCCCATTCCCGTGCGGCACGGCATGACGCTCGGCGAGCTGGCCCGTTACGACAACCAGCAGCTACACCTCCACGCGCCTCTTACAGTCATCAAAATGGAGGGATGGCAGCCGGGCGACTGGTACGATTCTACCGACCTCACCTGGACCAACCCGTCCCCCAACCTCGAGGACCTTGAAGAAGCCACCCTCTACCCGGCGCTCGGCCTCATCGAGACCACGAACATTTCTGTCGGACGCGGAACCGATACGCCGTTCCTGGTCTTCGGGGCTCCTTGGATCCACTCGCGCGCCTTGGCGCACTACCTCAACATCCTCGACATGCCCGGGGTCCGTTTTCTCTCTGTAAACTTCATGCCCAGGAAGCCTTACCCGTACCACGGGCAGGTCTGTCACGGCGTGCGCATCATGGTCACAAGCCGCAACGTGCTCAATGCGCCAGAGCTCGGAGTGGAGATCGCGTCGGTGCTGCACCGCTTCTATCCGGACAAGTTCGAAGTAGCGAAGATGAACGTCCTTCTCGCCAACCGCACAGTCTTGAAAGAGATTGAGGAGGGACAAGGCGCGGAACGTATCTCCGAAGAATGGCGTCCTGCGTTGGAAGCCTTCATGAAGCGCCGCCAGGCAGCCTTGCTCTACGGACGGTGAGGTAAACCCAGCACCGCGGCCCCCACGGACAGGTTCTCGTTCGTGGGGTGGAGCGAGCAGCGACCCTGAAGGCTCTCAAAACGGGCATAGCTAACCTGGGCCCCGTAAAACCTGGCCCGCGGTAAAACAGGTGCCGCCGTAAAATGGAAGGCTGAAACGGGAGGGATGATGAAATTCGTGCGCGTATCTTTGCCGGTTTTGCTGGCTGTTCTGTTCACGTGTAATGGCGGTCTGCAGCTTCAGGCGAAGGCCCAGGCGCAATCTCAAGTCAAGATCGCCCGACAGAACGGCGGGGTCACCATCAAAACCGCCACGGATACATTGCGCCTCACCGTCTGCAGCCCGACCGTAATTCATATCGTTGCCAGCCCCAGCGGCACGGCCACAGACGCCGCTTCCAAACAGCCCTGGCTCATTCAAAAATGCACGCCCGCCAAATTCACCCTCACCATCCCCTCGGCCTCTGCGCTGCAATCTCAAAACCAGGCCCTCTGGAACCCCGCCGTCGCCACCGTCGATACCGGCGCGCTCAAAGTCCTCATCACGCTCGCCTGGGGCAATCTCGAGTTTCAGGACGAGCACGGCAACCGCCTCCTCCAAGAGTTTCAGGATTCCCCGCGCCGCTACGTGCCCACCACCATCAACGGCCAGCAACTCTACAGCGTCAAGGATCAGTTCTACCCCGCTGTCCGCGAAGCCCTCTACGGTCTCGGCCAGCACCAGAATGGCGTCTTCAACTATCGCGGCACCGTCGTCGAGCTCGGCCAGGCCAACACCGACGTCGCCATTCCGCTCTTGCTCTCCACTAATGGCTACGGCATCTTCTGGAACACCGCCGCGCTCTCATGGTTCGACAATCGCTTCCCGTCCGAGATGCGCTTCAGCTCTAACGCCTCGCACGCCATCGACTACTACTTCATCTACGGCCCCGGCTTCGACCAGATCATCCACCAGTACCGCGACATGACCGGGCACGCGCCCATGTACGGCCGCTGGGCCTACGGCTTCTGGCAGTCCAAGGACCGCTACCGCAGCGCCGCCGAGCTGCTCGAAATCGCTGGCGAATATCGCGGCGCGCAGGTCCCGCTCGACAACATCGTGCAGGACTGGTTCTGGTGGGTCCATCAGGGCGACCCTGACTTCCGCCCCGACGCCTATCCCGACGTTCCCGCTGCGCTCCGCAAGCTGCACGAAGAGCACGTCCACGCCATGATCTCGGTCTGGGCCACCTTCGATCCGCTGTCAAAAAACTTCCAGCAGATGAAGCCCCTCGGCTATATGATTCCCGGCACCACTACCTATGACGCCACCAATCCCGCCGCCGGAGATTTCTACTGGAACCATCTCGTCGGCAAGCTCTTCGCGCAGGGCTGGGACGCTTTTTGGCTCGACAGCTCCGAGCCCGAGGTCGCCTACCAGCACGGCGGCGAGAGCGACACCGAGCTCTACAACAAGCACCTCTATATCGGCAACGGCGCGCTCTACACCAACATCTTCCCGCTCATGCACACCGGCAACGTCTACACCCACTGGCGCGCCGCAACCAGTCAAAAACGCGTCTTCATCCTCACTCGCTCCGGCTTCGCTGGTGATCAGCGCTACGCCGCCACCACCTGGTCCGGCGACGTCTACAGCACGTTCCAGGCATTCCAGCGTCAGGTTCCTGCCGGACTCAACTTCGCGCTTTCCGGCATGCCTTACTGGACCACCGATATCGCCGGTTACGGTCCGCCCTGGGCGCGCGATACCCGCGACCCCGCCTATCAGGAGCTCTACACGCGCTGGTTTGAGTTCGGAGTCTTCTGCCCCATCTTCCGCACCCACGGCCACCGCGCCAACAACGAGAACGAGCTCTTCAGCTACGGTCCGGTCACCCCCATCCTCATTCGCTATGACCGTCTGCGTTACCGTCTGTTGCCCTACATCTACTCGCTCGCCTGGCAGGTCACGCACAACGACTCCACCATCATGAGGCCGCTCGTCATGGACTGGCGCACCGACCCCAAAGTCTGGAACATTGGCAACGAATTCATGTTCGGCCCGGATATTCTCGTCAATCCCGTCACTGAGCAGGGAGCCACCGCGCGCTACGTCTATCTGCCGCCCGCGCCCGAGTGGTACGACTTCTGGACCGGCAAATCCATGCCCGGAGATCAGCGCTTCAATGCGCCTGCTCCTCTTGACCGTATCCCGCTCTATGTCGAGGCCGGCTCCATTCTGCCCATGGGCCCGGAGATCGATTACGCCGCCGAGAAACCCGACGCACCGATTGACCTGCGCATCTATCCCGGGGCCGACGGCCACTTCGTCCTCTACGAAGACCAGGGCGACACCTACAACTACGAGAAAGGCGAGCGCGCCACCATCCCCATCGACTGGAACGATACCCTCCAGACCCTCACCATCGGCGCGCGCTCCGGCTCCTACCCCGGAATGCCCGCGTCGCGCACCTTCAACATCATCTTCGTCCACCCAAATCACGGAGTCGGCGCCACCATCACCCCCAATCCTGACCGCACCGTTATTTACACCGGAGCCGCCGTCACCGTGCACGAATAATCCGTCACGATCAGCAAAGAATGGGGTGCGAAACTACAAGTCTCACCCTTATGAAGTTGTCATCCTAAGTGAAGTTAGGCGCGCCAGGCGCGACAAGCGAAATCGAAGGACCTGCATTTCCTGTTGGGGCTGCCACACTTTCGCGCTCAATCACGAGACAATGCCGCAACGCCCGTCTCCGCCTTCTCCAGCGGCAGGCTTATCATCAGCCGGATGCCTTTACCTGGCAGGTTGCTCGCGTCAATCGAGCCGTCGTGTGCCCTCACCACTGCCTCGACAAACGCCAGCCCCAGTCCCGACCCTGTCGAGTTACGCCCTTTCGCATGTTTCTCAAAAACCCGCGTCGCAACCTCTGCGGGAAAACCCGGCCCATCATCTTCAACCACAATGCGTCCCGCTCCGTTTTCCGTCCGCAATTGGATCCGCACGTTGCATCCCGACTTCAGATGCTTCAGCTCGTTGTCGAAAATATTTGCCATCATCCGGTGAATCAGTGCCGCATCACCCGCAACCAACACTGGTCCCGAGCTTTGCAGCGTCACGCAGATCCCTCGTTCCGCCATGTTCGGCTCATACAGGTCCACCATCGCATGCAGCAGCTCATCCAGTTTGATGGTCTCTTTATGCAGCCGCAGCGCATCCGCGTTCGCCTCCGCCACGTCCAGTGACTTTGTCAGGAACTCGCACAGCCGGTCCAGCTCGTCCACCGCCGCGGCCACCGGTTCAGCCCATCCGCCGTCATCTCCCTGCAGCAGCGCTGTCTCCAGCTTGCCGCGCATTGCCGTCATCGGGCTTCGCAAATCATGCGCGAGCGAGTCTGTGATCGTGTGCAGTTGTTTGACCGTACTTTCAATGCGGTCCAGCATCCCGTTCAGCGTCACAGCCAGTCGCGAAATCTCATCCTGCCCGCCCCTTTCAGGAACGCGGCTCCGCAAATCATCCTGGCCGATCTTCGCCGCCGCTTCTGTAATGTCCTGTACCCGTCCCAGCATTCGTCGCGTGGTAAAAAACACAATCAGGAATCCCAGCAGCACAATCCCAACGCAAATTAAAAAGAAGTACAGTCGCAGCGTCCGTAGTGTCAGGCTCTCATCGCGTTCCGAAAGGCCAAGATAAATCCGGTCGCCATTGTCCATCTGCATGGACGCCACACGAAACGGATATTCGAACCCGGCAATGCTGATATCCACCAGCTTGTCCGGATTAGTCGTTTTCTTCTGAATCGCGTTCAGGACCTGCTGCCCGCTGCCTCTGCCCACCCACAACTTCATCTGGCCGGTGGGGTCCGACTGTAAAAAGAACACTGCCCGGTTTGGGTCGCCCGCCAGCTCATGCTCATGCGGAACCTCTTTCGATGCAAGCTCGGCGACCTCTTCCACAATGCGGTCATACAGTGCATTCTTCGGAGTCCGCTCCGCCACATCGCCAAGCGTCCCTACCTCACCCGTCAGCCACGAGTCGCTTCGCCGCTGAATCTCATGCGACACAAACCGGTGCAGAAACACAAACAGAATCACTGTGCCCAGAGCAAACGCCATCGTGCCCCACAGCGAAATACGCCACGCTGCTGTTTTGACTCTGCTGTTACCTGTCGCGGAGGACATACCCCACTCCCCGAATCGTACGGATCGCCGGCGCAAGGTCGTGCCGGTCCACCTTGTTGCGCAGCCGGTAGATGTGCACATCCACCACGTTTGTGTCCGGCTGAATGCGCATGCCCCACACCTGGTCCAGAATCATCGACCGTGTCACCACCCGCCCCGCGTTCCGGCACATGTACTCGAGCAGCGCAAACTCCTGTGTTGTCAGTTGTAGAATCTCGCCCGCTCGCGAAGCCTCCCGCCGAATCAGATTCAGTTCCAGGTCCAGCACACGCAGCACCGTCGCCGTCTCGCCCGCGTCTGCGCGCCGCCGCAGCAGATTACGCAGCCGTGCCAGCAGCTCCGGTAGCGCAAACGGCTTGGTCAGGTAGTCATCGCCGCCTTGCTCCAGCCCGCGCACGCGGTCATCCACTGACCGCCGCGCCGATAAGATCAGCACCGGGGCCATCACTCCGTGCTCCTTAAGCCGTGTAATCAGGCTCAGGCCGTCTTCATCCGGCAGTCCCAGATCAAGAATGATCGCCGAGTGATCGCCATCGATCGCCAGCGCCTCTGCGACTTTGGCGTTTGAAGCCAAATCAACCTGATATCCGTTCTCTGTAAGCGCCCGCTCCAAAAACATTGCGTTCGCCGCATCATCTTCAATTACGAGTAACTTCATAAGGTTCGTCGTGACCAGGGGCAGGCACGTTTGCCTTTCCGTTCCATTCTCCGTCCCAGCTCGGCCAGGAATCAGTCGTCTGCAACTCGCCGGCTGCGCCTCTCTGCTCACGGCTGCGGTCAAAAGGCTGCGCAGTTCGCTCGTCTGCCGGAACAGTCCTGCCATCATCTGACGACGCTGGTACGCAGAGGTCAATCGTTTCAAGTCAAAATGAACACATTGTCATCTGTCACATACCAGCGCCGAGTGACTCGCTTTCCTTTCGCAGTTCGGCACTGCGCTCACAGCGGCAGTTTGTTTCGTCACCGCCGCCTCCGCGCCGCGCTATGTTCTTCTTGTTACAATCGTCAGTTCGGAATCCCTTGGTATTGATATGCCCGGGCAGAGATACCTACCTGACGCACAAATCGTCGCACTTGCTGAGTGGGTCCAGGCCATGCGCCGCAATGTACCCTCTGCGGAGCATTCTCAATGAAGTCTGGTTCTGCACCGATTAATCCCTGGCGCGGCACGCACTATAAGCGTGGCCGCTTCTTCAATCCGCATACGCCGCCGCAGCGCTTCTCCGCGTTCGTCAAATGGGTCAGCACCCGCAAGCCCGGCCCGTGGCGCGACTTCATCCCCTCGACGCCAGGCACCAAACCGCCAGCGCGTGTGCATGCGGAAACCCTCCGCGTCACCTTCGTGAATCACGCCACATTTCTGCTTCAAACCCATGGTCTCAATCTGCTCACAGATCCTGTCTGGTCCGAGCGCGTCAGCCCCGTTTCCTTTGCCGGCCCCAAACGTCATCGCGCCCCCGGTATTCGCTTCGAGGACCTGCCCGAGATCGACGGCGTTCTGCTCACGCACAATCATTACGACCATTGCGATGTCCCGACCCTCCGCGCTGTCGTCGAACGCGACCAGCCCGCCATCTTCTGCCCGGTCGGCCTTGATTCCATGCTGCGCAACATCGGCTTCCGCGAAATCTATGAGCTTGACTGGTGGCAGTGTGTCCACTGGCGCGGCCTGCCTGTTCACAGTGTCCCTGCCCAGCACTTCTCAGCTCGCGGCCCCTTTGACCGCAACCAGACCCTCTGGTGCGGCTGGGCCGTCAACGCTCCCGAGGGTGCCATCTACTTCGCTGGAGACACCGGCTTCGGCTCGCTCTTTCAGGAGATTGCCCAAGAGTTCGATCACATTCGTCTCGCGCTGCTTCCCATTGGAGCCTACGAGCCAGAGTGGTTCATGGGCCCCATTCATATGACCCCCGAGCAGGCCGTCCAGGCGCACGATATTCTTCGTGCTTCCGTCAGCATCGCTGCCCATTACGGCACCTTTTCGCTCGCCGACGACGGCGAAACCGATCCGGTGGACCGCCTGCAAGCCGCGCTCGCCGTGCCCGACCCAGCGCGCTGCTTCTGGATCATCGACGAAGGCTGCGGCGTTGAAATTCCTGTCTTAACCCCAGCCTGCTCATCGGATTACCAGCCACAGCAACCGACGGCGGGTTGAGTGAAGCGATCACCAGCCCAACATTCAGGCCCACTCCGGCACTGTTTTCAAGTGCTATACTTCACTTCCATAATTTTCAGAGTTGCGGAGTTCTGTTTTGGAATTCCATGCGTTCGATGCCGATTACATTCGGGCCCTGTGCGCTGGAGATGCCTGCGTAGAGAAGCATTTCGTCAGCTATTTCACCAGCCTGCTCAATCTCAAGTTGCGCGCGCGCTTGCAATCGCCTCAAGCCATTGAGGATGTACGTCAGGAAACCTTCACCCGCGTGCTCGCGGCCCTGCGCAGGGATGGAAACCTGCGCAGTCCTGATCGCCTCGGCGCCTTTGTAAGTACCGTCTGTAACAACGTCCTGCTTGAGCACTATCGGGCCGCTTCCCGGCACAGTATGCTCGATGAAACTCAGGCTGCCACTTTGGTTGCAGGTGGCCCCAGCGTCTTTGACGAGGTTTTGTCCGGCCAATTGAAAGCTGAGGTAGGTAAAATCCTCAAGCGCCTGTCGCCCCGCGACCGGGACTTGATCAAAGCTGTTTTTCTGGACGAACGGGACCGCGAGGAGGTCTGCCGTGAATTCGCCGTGGACGCCGACTATCTGCGCGTGCTCCTCTTTCGCGCCAGGCAGAGCTTCAAAGAGGAGTTTTTAAAACAGGCACATAGCGCCCTCTCCTTTAAAACGGACTGAAGCGTTTATGTGTTACTTATCACTATATTTTTAAGAAGGAGGGATATCTCGCCCGCAATGGACCATACCGATGCAATCCGGAGAATGTCCGCGGAGCGGTATCTGCTCAATGAGTTGACCCCTGAAGATCGTGAGGCATTCGAGGCGCATTTCTTCACCTGCTTCGAGTGCGCCCAGGATCTCCGTGCCGCCGCCGCGTTCCTGCAGGAAGCAAAGGCGCAGCTACCCACGTTCACAACGCCATCCCCTGCGTACCCTCAACCCGTCATTCCCGTTGCCGTGCCTCGTTCGCGCACTCTCTGGTGGAGGCCGGCTTTCGTCATTCCGGCGTTTCTCGCGCTGCTGGCCATCGTCGCCTATCAAAGCCTGGTTAGCGTCAAGGCCATGCGCTCCGCGTCAAATCAGCCGCGTTTCCTGCCCCGCGTGATCCTGCAACTTGGAGCCGTGTCTGATTCACAGGTCCCCGTCACTGCCATCCCGGGCCGTGGAGTCATACTGCTGATTAACCTGCCGCCGCCGTCGGCCGCCTATGCCTCTTACGCCGTCAACCTCCAATATCCTGAGGCCAGTCGGACCTGGTCTCAGACCATCAACTCCGCCGCTACCGGAAATCCGGACGGACCGCTTCCGCTCCTGATTCCCGCTGCCGGTCTGGAACAGGG
The DNA here is from genome assembly GCA_030039895.1 of Acidobacteriaceae bacterium. Lineage (GTDB taxonomy): Bacteria > Acidobacteriota > Terriglobia > Terriglobales > Acidobacteriaceae > Silvibacterium. Next base: position 10,636 of record JASHUR010000283.1, read on the forward strand.
GCCTTACCATCTGGCGGTCTACGGCATCACTCCGCATGGAATCCGCGCCCTGCTCGATCGGAGCATTCTCGAAATTCAGTTCAAAGCGCCGCGGACCCATGGGTAAGTCACATCTCGCGTAGCGCGCAAGCACCCACCCGCGCAATGCATCTCTGCAAGGGCCGTCCCCGGACGGCCCTTGTAATATTCACAATCCTCGATTGAAACGAATCCCCTCCCGCGGTCACTACCTTGCAAAGCAGACAAATTCGCGCTGGTTGCGATTCTCTGCAACGATCCGCATGGCGAGCGGATTTTGGTGTTTTGCAAGTTGGCTACGGCTGGCGACACCCACGCCTGGCCTTGAGGTCTTCCCGCATATGGTCGCGATTGGCCATACCCGCGCGGAAGCTTTCCTCGGCCCTTGCCGCTGTAGCCGATAGGGCCGTCCCACGCGGCCATGGGCGCTGCCGTTCTCGAGGCCTGCGAGAACGGCAGTGCCGAACTCACACAACATCTTGACGAGCATGGACTTCTGCCGCCACCCAAAAATAGGGTTCTGTGCGAAGATGGTTCCACTGTATGGAAAGAGGAAAAAACAAGATCAGGACGTTCCAGGTGACATGGTTGATGCCGTGTGCCTTACACGCCCGTCCACCGGCCCCAACCCGGTCTCGGCTTGACGCGGCGCGCTGATCTGCGTATAAATTCGACGTTAACCGCACTAATATTCAGGAACTCTCTCTGCATGCCAGAAGCTCGACAGGAAAGCGCGAAAGGAAAATCTTTGCGCACTCTCTCCGGAAAAAAAGCGCCGTCCACGAAACCTGCTCCCCATCCTTCCCTGGCCCAGTATCAGACTGCCATGCAGCTCATGCAGGAAGGGAAGTACGAAAAGGCCCGTGCCGCCTTTGAAAAGCTCATCCAGAACGGCGCGCCCGAGATGCTCGAGCGCTGCCGCACCTATCTTGCCGTCTGCGAGCGCCATTCCCAAAAGGTCACACTCGCGTTCAGCAGCCCCGAGGAGCAGTACGACTACGCCATCTCCCTGCTCAACACCGGCAATTACGAGGACGCCCGCGACCAGTTTGAGGACCTGCTCAAAAAGAACAACCTTGCCGGGTATGCGCACTACGGCCTTGCCGTCCTCAACAGCATCACCGGCCAGGCTGAGGAATGCCTTGTCCACCTGCACAAGGCCATCGAGTTGAACCCGCAGAATCGCATCCAGGCGCGCGGCGACGCCGACTTCGTTGACATGGCCGACGACCCTCGCTTCACTGAACTGCTCTATCCGGAAGTGCTTTAGTGTCCGGCGCAGGCGGGCGCACCACCCCGCCCGCGCATCCAACTCACTCGGAGATGCTCTTGTCCGCCACAGCCAACGCTCCTCGCCCGGGTTCTTCCCGGCGCGCCGGTCTGCGCGTCGTCGCGATCGGCGGAGGCACCGGACTCTCCACACTCCTGCGCGGCCTCAAGCGCTACGCTCCCTCCGCCGCCGGAACAGCCGCCTCGGAAAACCCCCACCCGATCTCCGACCTCACCGCCGTTGTCACCGTCACCGATGACGGAGGCTCCAGCGGACGCCTCCGCAAGAATTTCAACATGCTCCCGCCCGGCGACCTGCGCAACTGCATGGTTGCGCTCTCTGAGGACGAAGGCCTCATGTCACAACTCTTCCGCCACCGCTTCCAGTCCGGAGGCGAGCTCGAAGGCCACAACTTCGGCAACCTGTTCGTCGCCGCGCTTACTGAGATGACCGGTGACTTCGGCCACGCCATCCGCCTCGCAGGAGAAGTCCTCGCCATGCGCGGATTCATCTACCCTGCCACCTACACCAACGCCACACTCGTCGCCCGCATGGCCAGCGGGGCCGTCGTTCGCGGCGAAACCAACATCACCGCCAGCAAGGACCAGATCGTTGAGCTCTCCCTCGACCCTCCTGTCGTCGAGCCGCTGCCGGAAACCCTCGCCGCCATCGCCGACGCCGACCTCATCACCCTCGGTCCCGGCTCGCTCTACACGAGCCTCATCACCAACCTGCTCGTCGAAGGAATCCCCGAGGCCCTCGCCGCCGCGCGTGGCACCCGCGTCTACATCGCCAACCTTATGACGCAGGCCAACGAGAGCCTGCACCTCACCGCCTCGCAGCACATCGAGCGCATCTACAAGCACACAGGCCAGCCCGTCTTCGACTACGCGCTCCTCAACACCGCGCCCGTCCCGCAGTCCATCCGCGAGCGCTACGCCGCCGAAGGCGCAGAAGTCATCCGGCCGGACGCCGACCGCATTGAGTCCATAGGCATCCGCTGCATCGCTGGAGACTTCGCTGCCGAGGGCGATGTCCTGCGCCACGACTCCGCCCGCGTCGCCCAGACCCTCCTCGAACTCGCCGGCGCCACTATCAGCGACGAATAACCAAGTCTGATTTCACCGCTGGCAGCGCATAGCGAGCGTTAAAGGACGAGCTGTTATTGTTTCATCATCACCCACGAATCAGTCTTGTTCGCCCGCGTATTCGTATAGCTGGCATGCGCAACCGAACCATCCTCGGAAACCGTCATTTTGAACACACCGATGACCTTCCCTTTGCGCAAATACGTCTCTTCAAGCGTATTCTTGCCGATCATCTTCACTCTCACGCTGGTTGCGCCCGGATCGCCTTTTACCGGCGCCTCAGGTCCATTCAGCTTTGCCGTATAGCCCTGGCCCGTCGGACTGGTGTCCGTGATCGTGTCACCCTCCACCTTGTAGGTCGTGGTAGCGGCGTTGTTCGACACATTCTCGAGCTTGCTCATTCGCCACGAACCGGAGATCGCATGGGATCCGGCTGGACCCTTCGCCACGAGTATCTGTTCACCTTTGCCGGTAACAGGAGGCCCGCCAGTGGCATCGTTCCAATTGCTGAATTCGAAAGTCGCTGTTTTTCCGTCCGGGGAAATGTTAACCGTGGACTTCGAGACAACCTTGCCATTCTTCTTGTCCGTCTCCTTGACCTCGTGATCGTTTACTACCTCGATCGCGACGGAATCAATATAAGGATTCCCGGGGATTGGCTGATCGGTCCCGTCCGCTTTCACCGTGAACGGGGGTACGCACGTCTTGCACGAATACATCCCGTCCTTCAGAACATATACATCTGGTTTCTTCGAAAAATTGACCTGGTTCAGATCGGTCTTCCAGGTGCCGTTAAAAGCGCTTTGCGCCGCGGCCACAACAGGCATCAACAGGGCCGCGATACTCGTTGCAAGCAACAACTTTCTCATCGCAAACCTCCATTGGTTTCCAGATATAGCCGCGGATTATAGTCCGCGCACGCGCCGCCCGTCGAAGGGGCCAGGACCGCCGGGGCGATTCCTTTTACCAGCCGAAAAAGCCGAAAGCCCCATCCGGTCATCACTCCGGAGGGGCTTCCAATATGCCAGCGGTACGCTGTCTGAAAACTGACTCCAGTATAGAGGGTGCCCCGCATCTCGCGAGACGTGGGAGACAACTGACCGCCTTACCGCTCCTCCAGCACCGCCACGCCATACTTTGGCAGCGTCACGCTGGACACCTCCGCTCCATTCGCCAGCAGATCCTTCATCTCGCCCGGCAGCGTGACGCTCTCCGGCGTCGTGTTGTGGTTGATCAGGATCAGCACCGTCTTGCCGTTGCCTGCCCGCTCGCACACCTCCACGCCGTCCGGAACGCCATCCACCAGTGGCTTCACTCCCGCATCCTTCAGCCACATCGCTGTCAGGTTACTCAGCAGCGTCGGATCGAGCCACGCGCCCACATACGTAATGCTGCCGTTGCCCACCTTACGTTCCAGCACTGCCGGCTGCCCATCCAGCCATCCGTTACTCGCGCCGTAGCGCATCAGCACCTTCGTCTCCGGATTCGTCGCCTCC
>JASHUR010000284.1 GCA_030039895.1 Acidobacteriaceae bacterium
CGTTGCTGCTGCTGGTGAAGAAGGGACTGCCGAAGGTGAGTGAAGACGCGCCAGCGGAAGCAGCGCTGAGGGTATAGAAAAGAAATGATGAAATTTGTGACGGCGGCCCTGGCCGCCGCAGTTGTTGTGGAATTGTGCGCCGCAGCGGTGTTGGCGCAGAGCAAACCAGGAAGTGAGCAAGAGCCAGCAACGTCGCAGCGTCGCGGGCAGGTTTCTGCGCCGAGAGAGCCGCAGAATCTGGGGCTGCTGAAGATAGACCTGAAGAAGTATCACGACTGCATGTGCACATGCGGCTGTTATGAAGCGTCGCTGACGCAGCAGGATGACATTGCCATTGCGGATTTGGAGCGGGCAGTGCGGAGCGCTTCGCGAGGAGAGAGGCTCGCGCTGGTGCTGGATATTGATGAGACCTCGCTGTCGAATTATCCGGAGATGGCTGCGCATAATTTCGGATCAGTCCAAAAGGACTGGGACAAGTGGGCGGAGTCTGGAAAGGCCAAAGCGATTCCAGGAACGCTGAAGCTGGAACAGAAGGCGGAGCAGTTGGGCGTAGCGGTGTTTTTTATTACGGGGCGCAATTACAAACTACGCGCAGCGACGGAAAGGAATCTGCGTGAGGCGGGCTATGCAGACTGGGCTGGGCTAACGCTGCGCTCAAAGGATGAGGTGCATGAGGCGACGATTCAGTACAAGTCGGCGGCGCGGGAGCGGATTGTGCAGGCTGGGTACAAAATCATTCTGAATGTGGGCGACCAGTGGAGCGATCTGAAGGGGTCTCCGCAGGCGGAGTACAGTGTGAAGCTGCCGAATCCGTACTATTACATTCCGTAGAGTTTCAGGTTGCCTGTTTGGCCGGAACCTGGCGTTCGAGGTTGCGGATATAGGTCTGGATTTCGGGGGTGTTCCAGTCCTGAGCGCCAATGAAGCGGCGGCGAATGATTCCGTTGGGGTCGATGATATAGGTTTCGGGCGGGCGCGTGGTGCCGAAGGCAAGGTTGGACTTGTCGCTGGGATCGAGAATCACTGTCATATTGTGGAGCTGGTTGTCGACCACGTACTGCTTGTAGTCGGAGGGGTCGCTGTCAAAGGCGACGGCGAGCACGACGAGGTTGGGGAACTGGTTCTGGAGTTGCTCGAGCGAAGGCCATTCGAGCGCACAGTAGGTGCACCACGAGGCCCAGAAGTTCAGCACAACGATTTTGCCGCGGTACTGCGCGAGCGAGACTGTCTGTCCGTCGTAGTGGATGGTGAAATTGGGCGCCGGGCGGTTGATGTCGGCGGGGTAGCCTCCGCTATTGCAGCCTGTGGCGGCGAGGGCGAGCATCGCGATGAGAGCGGCAAAGCGAAAGATGGAACGGGGGGGCACGTTTCTATAATAACGGGATGCCCGATGCGACGATGAATATCAGCGCGGAGCTTGCGGCGGGGATGCGGCTGTCGGTGATCGTTCCGGCGCGGAATGAGCAGGACTGCGTGGGGGAGTGTCTGCGGTCGCTTGCGGCGCAGGAAGAAGAAGGCTGGCGGCTGGGGCGCGAGTGGGAGATTCTGCTGGTGGATGACCACTCGACGGATGAGACGCGGAAGATTGCTGAGTCAATTGCGGGCGTGACGTTGATGCAGGCTCCGAAGCTTGAAAAGGGCTGGACGGGCAAGGCGAATGCGGCGTGGGCGGGTGCGCAGGCGGCGAAGGGTGCGTGGCTGCTGTTTACGGATGCAGACACGGTGCACGAGGCAGGGTCGGCGAGCAGGGCCATTGTGGAGGCGGAGCGGCACGAGGCGGCGATGCTCTCGTATTCTCCGCGGCAGATTGTGAAGGGGTTCTGGCAGAGGGCGCTGATGCCGCTGGTGTTCAGCGAGCTGGCGGTCACGTACCCGCCGGCGAAGGTGAGCGACCCGGAGTCGCGGCTGGCGGCGGCGAACGGTCAGTTTTTGCTGGTGCGGCGCGATGTGTACTTTGCCAATGGCGGGCACGAGGCCGTAAAGGATGCGGTGCTTGAAGACGTGGAGCTGGCGCGCGCGGTGAAGCGGCGCAAGCAGGGGCTGCGGTTCCGGTACGCTCCCGAGGCGGTGGCAGCGCGGATGTATCGCAGCCTGGGCGCGATGGTGGAGGGGTGGACGAAAAACCTGGCGTTGCTGTTCGGAAATACGCTTGCGATGGCTGCGTGGCGGGTGCTGGATCTGGTACTGCTGGTGGGGCTTCCGCTGCTGGCGTGGTGGACCTATGGACACACGCGCTTTGCCGTAATGTGGATTGCTCTGCTGCTGATCTGGGTGCGGACGCTGTGGCGGTTCTACAGCAGGGTGCGGAAGTCGAATTTTCCGTTTGTGGATTGCCTGGTGAGTCCGGCGGCGCTGCCATTGTTTGCGGCGCTGCTGTATCGGAGCTGGTTTCAGCACACGGTGGTGAAGCGGGTGAGCTGGAAGGGCAGAGAGTACGTGGGGGGACGCTGAATCGTGTTTGACGCGGGCCGCGTCTATCATGAAATAAGCGGCATGATTCGGCTTGAAGATTGAAACCTATGATTTTGCTAACGAGGAAGGCGGAGTTTTCCGCGTCGCATTATTACTGGATTGATGCGTGGACCGAGGGGGAGAACCAGCGTGTCTTCGGCAAGTGCGCGAACCGCAACGGGCACGGGCATAACTACACGCTGGAAGTGACGGTGAAGGGCGAGATCGACCCGAAGACCGGCTTTGTGGTGGATCTGAAAGAGCTGAAGGACGTGATGGAGCGCGAAGTGGTGAGCGTGTATGACCACCGGCATCTGAATTTGGAAGTGCCCGAGTTCAAGACGGTTCAGCCGACGACGGAGAATATTGCCGTTGCGGTGTGGAAGCGGCTGGAAGGCAAGATTGCCGGCGCCAGGCTGCATCGAGTGCGGGTGTACGAGATGCCGGACCTGTTTGCCGATTATTACGGGGAGCGATGAGAGCGCGGCTATTTCTATGAAGGCATATCTGGGGAGGCGGTACAGGATGAGCGCGTCGCACCGGCTGAACTGCGAGGAGATGTCGGCAGAGGAGAATCGCGCGGTGTACGGGAAGTGCAATAACCCGCATGGGCATGGGCACAACTACATGGTAGAGGTGATCGTGGGCGGCGACGTCGATCCGGTAACGGGGATGGTGTGCGACCTGGGCGAGCTGGATCGCTGTGTGATGAAAGAAATTGTTGAACGCTTTGATTTTGCGAATCTGAATTTTGATGCGGCTTTTCAGAGCCGCGTTCCGACCACGGAGAATCTAAACATT
>JASHUR010000285.1 GCA_030039895.1 Acidobacteriaceae bacterium
AGGAACGCCTTTCAGATCGAACCGTGCCAGCGAACGGCAGTCCTTCGCCAGCTCACGCTCACCCTGCAGCACGTGGATGGCGACATTCGTCTGCCCATCCACTCCCGTGGTGAAGTGCTCTGTGGCTGAGGCGGGGATGGTCGAGTTGCGCTGGATGATCTTCGCGACAACTCCGCCCAGCGCCTCAATGCCCAGCGACAATGGCGTGACGTCGAGCAGCAGCATGTCTTCCGTGGCCTTGGAACCACCTTCAAGGATATGCGCCTGAACAGCCGCGCCGAGCGCGACCACCTCGTCAGGATTGAGCTCGATATGCGGCTTCTTGCCGCGTGCGCTCAGGTGGAAGATTTCGTCCGTCAGGGTACGGACTCGCGGAATACGCGTCGAGCCACCGACTAAAACCACCTCGTCGATCTGCTCCGGCGTCACTCCGGCGTCCTTGAGCGCCTGCCTGCACGGGCCAATGGTGCGCTCGAGCACCGGCTGAATAATCTGCTCGAGCTGCGCGCGCGAAATCTCCCTGTAATACGGTTGGCCGCCCGGCAGTTGCACGCTGATCCTCGTAGTCTCCGCACTGGAAAGAGCAATCTTGGCCTCGATGACGGCCCTTCGGATCGCCTGCACGGCCTCGGCATTGCCGCTCAGGTCAAGATCCATCTCGCCATGAATGTCGTCGAGCGCGATGGCGATCAGGAGGTTGTCAATATCGTCCCCGCCCAGATGCGTGTCGCCGTTGGTGGCGATGACCTCGAAGATCCCCTCGTGCAGCTTGAGAATCGAAATATCGAACGTTCCTCCGCCCAGGTCATAGACGGCCACGATACCCTCTTTCTCGCGGTCGAGGCCGTAGGCGAGCGCAGCAGCGGTCGGCTCGTTGACCAGGCGCAGAACCTCAAGTCCGGCCATGCGGCCCGCATCCTTGGTAGCCTGGCGTTGCGCATCGTTAAAGTACGCCGGAACCGTGACCACGGCCTTGGTAACCGGCGCGCCGAAATACCGCTCAGCATTCTTCTTCAACTGCCGAAGGACGTAGGCGGAAATCTCAGGTGGAGTGTACTGCTGGTCGCCGAGCTTGAGGCGAATCACCTCGCCGGGCTGGATATCATCGGCCAGATGAAACGGAAACAGCTTGAGCTCGCCCTGAATGTCTTCAACGCCGCGCCCCATCAGGCGCTTGGCGGAGTAAATTACGCGGTCCGGCGCAGTGGCAAGAAATCTTCCGGCCGGATTACCCACGATGACCTGTTTGGCCGCAGGGATGGCAACGACCGACGGCACAAGGTTCACGCCGTCTTCGCCGGGGATGACAACAGGATGGCCGCCCTGCATAAACGCCACCAGCGAGTTCGTGGTTCCAAGATCAATTCCTACGATGCGAGCTTCAGCCATGCTTCTACCTGTGAGTTCCCGAGCCGCAAAAGCGAGCAGCTCAATCTGCAAATCATTCCTTTAATGGATGCGCTCACCCTTCCAGCGCCTCGTTGACGTCACGAACAAGGTTGCGCAGGTATCGACGGCGATCGAGGAGCGCAACCATCTCATCTTTAATTTTAGATGCCTCAGCCCCTGCGGCTTGAGCGCTTGGGAGTGCAGCGTCCCACTTTGTCCACTGCTCCCTTAAATTGGAGTCAACAGCGGCGAGCTGGGATTCAAAGGCGGCGCGCGCCTTTTCAAGGTCAGAGCGGAGCTGAGGGTTGTCCTCGCCCATTTTGCGGTTCATGCGCATCTCTTCGAGCTGCATGTTCAGCTCGAATACCTCTTCCAGCAAATCAGCGGGAACGCGCGACTCCTTCGATGTGCCATCGTCGCTCTTGCCCGCCTCCAGCACTACGCCCTCCAGCCGCAGCAGGTGCTCGGTGCGGGCGACCGGGTCCTTCAAAGTACGGTAGGCGTCGTTCAGCAGCGACGTCTGGTCCAGACTCCACTGCTGCTCCTCGGGCGATTTCGTGGCGTACACGTCGGGGTGGTACTGGCGGCTGAGCCGGTAAAAGCCGCGCTCCAGCTGGGGCAGGTCCACATGGAGCTTGCGCGGGAGACTGAAGACGGCAAAATAGTCAGGCGGGTTTTGTACGCTGCTCATGGCCGATGCTTTCTACCCCTCCAAGTAATTCTGTAATTCATACGTGGGAAAAGGCTTAACTAAATTAAGACCATTTCAGTCCACTTCCAGTATACGCCTTCCACAGCCATGAAACTCCGCGCGCGAAGCCACAACGGCCGACGATTCCAACAGATTTGATGTTTTGCACAGAGAAGTGACGCGCGACACGACAGCCGTCGTGGATGAGGACTAAAATTCGCGGGTTGCAGGGAATTCTGCCCACACTGAATCCCTGTTGCAGTGAAAAGGAGATTTCTTATGGCGACAATTACAGCTCTTCGGCCGGGGAGCTACGGCTTTCCTGTTTCAATTCGCAAGCAGTACCAGAACTATATCGGCGGCGAGTGGGTAGAGCCCTCCACAGGGCAATACTTTGAAAACGTAACGCCGGTGACCGGGCAGGTTCTGTGCGAGATTCCGCGCTCGAACGCGGACGACATCAACCGCGCGCTGGACGCGGCTCATGCCGCGAAGACGGCGTGGGGCAGGACCTCCACGACTGAGCGCGGACGCATATTGGAGAAAATCGCGCAGCGCATGGAAGAGAACCTGGAGATGCTGGCCACCGTGGAGACGTGGGACAACGGCAAGCCGCTCCGCGAAACAATGGCCGCCGACCTGCCGCTCGCGATCGACCACTACCGCTACTTTGGCGGCGTCATTCGTGCGCAGGAAGGCACAATCTCCGAAATCGACGAGAACACGATCGCGTACCACTTCCATGAGCCGCTGGGCGTGGTGGGTCTTATTATTCCGTGGAACTTCCCGCTGCTCATGGCCGCATGGAAGCTGGCTCCGGCGCTGGCCGCGGGCAATGCCGTCGTGCTGAAGCCAGCGGAGCAGACTCCGCTTTCAATCCTGGTGTGGGCCGAGCTGGTCGCCGACCTTCTGCCTCCGGGCGTGCTGAACATTGTGAACGGATTCGGCCTCGAAGCCGGCAAACCGCTGGCGTCGAGTTCGCGCATCAACAAGGTCGCCTTCACAGGCGAGACAACTACTGGCCGGCTCATCATGCAGTACGCCTCGCAGAACATCATTCCCGTCACGCTGGAGCTGGGCGGCAAGTCTCCAAACATCTTCTTCGAAGACGTAATGAGCAAGGACGATGCCTTCTTCGACAAGTCGCTCGAAGGCTTCACCATGTTCGCCCTGAACCAGGGCGAGGTCTGCACCTGTCCGTCGCGCGCGCTCATTCAGGAGTCGATCTATGACCGGTTCATGGACCGCGCGCTCAAGCGCGTCAAGGCCATCAAGCAGGGCAACCCGCTCGACAAAACCACGATGATCGGCGCGCAGGCCTCAACCGAGCAGATGGAGAAGATCCTCTCGTATCTGGACATCGGCAAGCAGGAAGGCGCGCAGGTGCTCATCGGCGGCAAGCGGGCCAGACTCGACGGCGACCTGGCCGACGGCTTCTACATCGAACCGACCGTCTTCAAGGGCAACAACAAAATGCGCATCTTCCAGGAGGAGATTTTCGGACCAGTGGTTTCGGTGACCACCTTCAAGGACGATGACGAAGCGCTGGAGATCGCCAACGACACGCTGTACGGGCTGGGAGCGGGCGTGTGGACGCGTGATATGAATCGCGCGTACCACTTCGGCCGCGGCATCAAGGCCGGACGCGTCTGGACCAACTGCTACCACCTGTATCCGGCGCATGCGGCGTTCGGCGGCTACAAGCAGTCGGGCGTCGGCCGCGAAACGCACAAGATGATGCTCGACCACTACCAACAGACCAAGAACATGCTGGTAAGCTACGACCCGAACGCGATGGGGTTCTTCTAATGCCTCAGGTTACGCAGAAAGTTGTACCTGAGCAGGTGACCCGCACAGCAGCCGCTAAGGATTTGATGGACAGGCTGACCGCCAAACACGGTCCGCTCATGTTCCACCAGTCGGGCGGCTGCTGTGACGGCAGCTCGCCCATGTGCTATCCGCGCGGCGAGTTCCTGGTAGGCGACAGCGACGTCCTGCTGGGCACGCTGGACGACACGCCGTTCTACATGAGCAAAAGCCAGTTCGAATACTGGAAACACACCCAGCTCACTCTCGACGTGGTTCCCGGCCGCGGCGGAATGTTCTCCCTCGAAGGCCCGGAGGGCCTACGCTTCCTCATCCGCTCGCGGGTGTTCACAGACGAGGAGATTGCGGCGCTGCGCGAGGCCGGGAGGATTTAGGACTAGGATTGAGTTGATCTAAGATCGGAGCCCACTTTCGTGGGCTGGATGCGCGCAACTTGCGCATCCTCACTTAGCAATTTGCTAACGGCCTTCGCGAGCCGTGATAAACGCGCAGCACTCTCACGTTGTTTCTGTCGATCGCGAAGATGATGCGGTGCGATTGGTAGATGAGATGTCGCACCTCTTCTGCGAAGACTGTCTGCTCTGGAATCACCGGGCATCGGCGAGGCATGGATTCCAACGAAAATAGTGCGTCCATCAGTCCATTCCACCAGTGAACAGCATATTCGGACTCCTGTCGGTCTTGCTTCAGGAATCCGTAATATTCCTCTGCGTCCGATAAAGCGGTATCAGTGATCTCTACGAGGTATTCCAAGCTTCGCGCCAAGGTCCTTCAGAGCTTTCCGTGCGGGCTGAACTCTTCCAGCCTTCACATCCTCAAGACCTACCCGGATCGCAGCCACCACCTCAAGCTCTTCCAGTCGGTCCAGCAAACTCTGGTAACTGGCCGCGTCCTGCACCACAAGCTCCGCGCGTCCGTTCACCGTGAGCACCAGCGGCGTTCCCGACTTTTTGAGCTTGCCGACATACTGCTTGGCGTTTCTTTGAAAGTCTGTGACAGAGCGGACTTCACGCAGGTCGATCATAATCACCTCAGCACGAGAAAAGCATAGCATAAGCATTGAATTCCATGCTTATGCACAACTCTTCGCAGAGGCAAACCAAGCCTTGGCCAACCGCCTGCTCCACTCTATTGGTCCGTCGGCGTTACCGGGGTCCTCGGCGCGCGCAGATGCCGCTCCGGTTTGCTCGGCGGAGTTGGCGGCACCGGTGCTGTCTGGGCGCTGCCTTTGCGCAGCTCCAGATCTCCGTGCGTCGTGGAAAGCTCAAGTTTCACGCCGCCCTCCCCGATCGTCCCGGATATCTGCTTTTCGCCGCCGTCCGTCTTCACCTCCAGCGGAAAGTCTGTCTGCAGATCGCTATCGTCGGTTGTGCTTGCAGTTACCGCAAAACTCGCGTTCGCAGGAACCGTAAGCATCAGCGCTCCGGTCTGGTTCCTGATCTCCACGTTGCCCAGCGGCGCCGCCGTCGTCACATTCACGTCTCCGTCCCTGTCTTCAATGTGAAGATTGCCCGCCACCTGGGTGAGTTCAATGTCCTTCGAGTGCGTCACAATCCGCACCGGCCCTTGCAGATCGTTGGCGGTCAGGTCGTCAGAGTCCAGCGTCAGGTCCCCGCCCAGCTTCTGCACATCGATCGACGTGCGTGAGGAGTGGAAGTGGACCGCCCCGCCCATCTGTTCCATGTGCGTATCGCCAAAGAACTCGCCGTCGATCACCGCCTGGCCGTTGATCTCAGACAGCGTCACGTCTCCGCCCTGCCCGTTCACAAATGCCTGGCCGGTGACGGCGTGAGCTGAGAAGTCTCCGTTCTGCATGTGCGCGTGCACATCTCCGCCCATACCGTCGAACTTCACGTCTCCATGTCCGTCCGTTACATCTGCATTGCTCTTCATCCCTTCAACAGACACGTCCCCATGCCCGGCATTCACCGTCAGAAAGCTCTTCTCCGGAACCGCCAGCGTCAGATCCACAGCCGCGCCCTCATGCCCGGGCACCGTCACCACTACGCCGGAGCCTGCCGGCGTAATCTGCGGACGCACCGCGTCAAAAGTCTTCTGAATATCGTCATCCGACCAGGTGTGCACCACCTCGTGCGCCTGCAAGTGTAGCTGCCCGTCCGCTGAAGGTGTGATCGTCACATCTCCGCGCGGATTCTGCACGTTCACCGTTCCGTTCGCCGTAACCGCCTGCGTCATCTGCACGTCCCTGTCGTGCTCATCGCCAAAGGTAAACAGCAGATCATTGCCGTTCACGCCGAACTGCCGTCCCATTGGCCGCAGCCAGTGCGCCGAGTGCGCTCCCCAGGCCAGAAAAAGCAGCACCACAACCAGAAATATGAATCCGCCGCCTGCCCTGCGCCCTGCGTACGGATCAGACCGGTCCAGGAAGTACTCGAACAGCGAAATCAGCCCCACAGCGATCAGCAGCAGAGGCCACCACCGCGCAAACCAGTCCCACACCGCAAAACTGTTTAGCCGCCCCATCTCCATCAGAAGCGCAATTATGCCGATCGTTACCAATATGATCGGCCCGGTAATCGAGGGTCGGCGCACGCCTCGCCAGTACGCACGCCAATACTGCCGCTGCGCTCGCATCTGGTCCCGTTGCGCCCGCGCCCACTGGCGTGCCTGCCGCGGGTCCTGCGGATACTGCCCGGGATTCGGCGGCGGATTCTGCGGATTCGTGCTCATCGCTTACCTCCCCTCCCGGTCCGTTCCTCGCGGCATATCCGGCGGAGTGGTCGTCAACGTAGTTCCCGACGATGACGTCTCGTTCCAGCCGCCACGCTGACCCGAATACTGCGGCGGATATTGCCCGGGCTGCGGTGCTCCTGTATACGCTCCCGGCGGCGGAATCTCGCTTTGCGCCTGCATCCATGCCGCGCGCTCCGCCAGCATCAGCAACCCAAGTGCAATCAGATACAGCGGCCAGCTCTGCCCGAAGGTCAACACGTGCCACTGGTCCAGCAGCGCCGTCACTCCGAAGATCAGGATCATGATCGGGCCCCGGATCCGGTGCAGAAATACATAGCGGTTCATTGCCCACCCCCCTGTGGTCCGGACGACGGCGGTGGAGGAGGCGGCGGGGGCGGGGGCATCTCGCGCGTCCGGCGAACGAACAGCAGGATGCCAAACCCGATGATCAGCAACGGCCACAGGTGCCCGATCCAGTCGAAGTGGAAGATGTTCATCGTGTTCAGCAGGAACAGCACGCCCAGCCCGATCAGAATGATGGCTCCCACCGGCTCATTCCCTTTTCCGTATCTTCCCCTCGGAGGCGGTGGCGGCGGTACGCCCGGCGGTATAGGCGGCACGTTTGTGTACGGAGGCTGCGTAAACGGGTCGGCGTAACCGCTCGATGGAACAAATCCTGCTGCGGGCGGCGCTCCTGCGCCCGGCGGAGGCGGAACCGGCGGGGTCGAAGGCTGCCCCTGCTTGTCAAACCAGTTTTCGACAGAGGCCCATCCTTGATGAAAGGCCTGATTCATATTCTGCTGGTTCTGGATCCCCAGTTTCGATCCCAGGTCATTCAGACCGAAGGGATCGGGCAGCGGCAGCCCGTCGCGCCGCGCCTTTGCCGTCTGATAGGCATCGAACACCTGATACGCAATCCACGCCGCGACAAAAATCCCGAATATCCCGTAGTTCTGCGTAATCCCGATCAGGATCACGAAAATCAGCACGTGTACCAGGCCCTTTACAAACTGGCCGTTGTACATCGCGCCCACCCCTGGAATAAATCCCAGCGCAAATGCCGTTCCCGGATGCGGCCCGGCCGACGCAATCACACCCGGAACTGGCGCTGGCCCCGGTGCCGCGCCCGGAGCAGGTCCGGCTCCGCCAATGCCCAGCCGCGCCGCCAGGCACTGCTCGCAATAGATCACTCCTGCTACCGACCGCACGCACGCCGTGCACAATGCCTTGCCGCAATTCTGGCAATATGCTGCTACTGGATTTTCGGGATGGTTAACGCAATTCATGCCAGGCTCCTTTCTGCCTGATCTCGGTCACAAAATACTGCAATGTCTGCCTCTTCCTCTGGTTTTTTTAGGTCTTGCTCTTCGCTCTTAATGTTGTTTCCCACCGCCGCGCCCGCGCTCGCCTCTTCGGGTGTCCCCCATAGTGCGCCGCCATCGGGATTCTTCATGTTCCGCCGCAGTCTGCCGCCGTTCTTATGTCCGTTTCCCTGCGGATTCGCAGGAACCTCCTGCCGCTGTTGCGGCTGCTGTAACTCTTCGGTCCGGCGAAATTGCCGTACCTTCGATTCCACTTCATACACCAGTCGCAGATTGTCGTAATACTGCGTCACCGACTTCTCCACTCCGTAGAACTGCCGCGTCAGGTTCAGCTCCAGGCTCGCCGGAGTCAGGTCGGACAGCTTCACATCCGAAAGCCGCACGCCCATCAGGTTCAGCGTCAGCGCAATGGAAAAGAATGCCATCGCAACCGTCATCAGCATCCGCGAATCCCACATCGCGCGCGGCACCGGCAGCCGCATTGCATGCTGCGCCGTAACCGGAATCGCAGCCGCGCCTGCAATCGCCAGAGGGCTCGTCGCAGCAGCGCCGCTTGTCCGGCCCACAATCCGCTCCACCAGACCGTCCGGAACATCCGGCTCCTCGTTGAGGAACTGCAGCCACTCCCGGCCCTGCTTTGCCTGCGTCAGCAGTTGCGCGCACACCGGGCACTCTGCTCCGTGCACATCAAACGCCGCGCGGTCTACGGCGGGCAGCAGCCCATCCAAAGCATCGGCCAGCAGCTCTTCCCACTCCTCGCAGCGGAGCGGTCCGCTCCCGGCCGTCGCCGGCTTCTGATCAAATGGATTCCGCTCGCTCATACCTACACCACCTGCCCCTTGTTGCGGTCCAGCACCCTGGCCAGCTCCGCGCGGCCGCGGCTTATCCGCGACTTCACCGTTCCCTCGGGGATGCGCAGCACCTGCGCAATCTCCTTATAGTCCATGTCTTGCAGATCCCGCAGGATCACCGCCTCGCGCAACTCCGGTGAGATGCGCGTCAGCGCCTCCTGCACCATCTTGGCAATCTCTTTCTGCGCTGCCTTGTCATGCTGCGTTGGCCCCTCAGCCGCCAGCCGCATGGCCAGCGTCATGTCGCCCGTCTCGTCCCAGCCCGCATCCATCGAGTCCGTCGCGCGCTGCTGCTTGCTCCGGCGGAAATGATCTACCAGCAAGTTCCGTGTCAGCGTGGTGATCCACGTCTGGAAGCTGCCCCGCGCCAGGTCAAACGCCGCCAGGTTCCCATACACCTTCAGAAAGACATCCTGCGTCAGGTCTTCCGCATCCTGGGGCGATCCCGTAAAGCGATAGCACAGCGCGTACACTCTGCGGTGATGCGCCTTGACCAGCTCGGTCCACGCGCCCGAGTCGCCGTCCAGGCAACGCTGCACCACGACCTGCCAATCGGATTCCAATCCGTGCTCCGCCCCCCGTACCCGGTCTGCTCCTGCAACCACCGCCCTGCCGCGGCCCGGCAACGCTCCTGCCACCGGCTTCCCCTGCCGTGGAGACTCCTCGCGCAACACCGGAACCGCCTTTCCGGATACCGCCGGGCCTCGTGGACGCATCCGCACCAGGCGAAACCCGTCCATCTCCCACGTCATGGCTGCCGCATAGCTCATGGAAGGCTATACGCACCCCGTTGCCTGCCGGTTCCGCACAACAAACAGCCCACATCAACACAACGGCCCTGAGATTTGCAGAATACTAAAAATGACCGCTCTCAGCGATGAGCCCGGTCACCGGACGCAGCATTCCACACGACGGCCGCTTCACGCTCACCCATGCCTCTCCCAGAACGCCGCGGGTGTCACGATTGGATACCGCTCCGCCAACGCCAGCAAATCCTTGTCTCCCGTAATCAGGTAGTCCGCTCGAGAAGCCACCAGAGTCCCCAGAACCGCCTGGTCCGCTGCGTCGCGCAGTTCTTCGTCCCGCGTCGCATCCGGGTCCACTACATCGGCCAGAAAAACAAAGCTGTCGATCAAGTCACGAATCTCATCCGCGTTCAAATCGATCCGCTTTAACCGCGGCAGCACTCGCGCCGCCTCGTCCAGAATGTGCCGCGACAGCACAACCCCCAGCACGCCGTCGCGCCACAGCCCCACAATGCGCCCCGGCACGCTCTCCGGATACGCCAGTCCGGACACCAGCACATTCGTGTCCAGCACCACCCGCAGCCCGGCCTTCAACGCTTCCGTTCCTGCGCTACCGCCGCGTCAATCTCAGCTAACCCTTCGGCCTGTGGAGTCGCCGCATACGCCTTCGCAATCCGTCCGCTCAGTTCCTCAAACCGCTCCCGCATCCGCCGGATGCGCGCAAACATCTCCGCATCCACAAGTGCGGCCACCGGCTTGCCATCCTTCTGGATCACAATGCTCTCGTTCCGGTATTCCACTCGGTTCAGCATCTCGCCCAGGTTCTGGCGAAAATTCACAGCATTTACCTCAGTCACCATCGCACACCTCAATCATAATGATCATTATGATTATTATGGTTATGAAAGTCCAGTTTATGAGGTTTCAATAACCCAACAACCCGTCCAGCGCCTTCCCGGCGGATTCTTTCCCGCGTCGTCTGCTTCTCACCGTTGTCCCTGAACACCACACCCATATCCGGCACAAAATTTACGTGTGATGTCGTCCCGGTAATCTCCACAGGAATCCCATTCTTCATTTGCTGGCTTACGGACGCCGCCAGCGCGATCACGCCCGCGCACAAATATTTCCACTCGTCACCATCGTGGTTTAGTGTGTAGGAGCATCGTATTCGCGCAGTTTTAAAGCAGGAAGACCTCGCAGTCGCAATGCAATTGTTGAGGGGGCCATACAGCCGTTGTTTTCCGACCTGAAGTTTGTCATCCGCCAACTGAGCAAGACGCCCGGCTTCGCCGTCACGGCTGCTTTGATGCTGGCGTTGGGCATCGGAGCAACCACCGCGGTCTTCTCCCTCGTCGACGGAATCCTGCTTCGCGCTCTGCCCTTTCCCAACCCGGAGCAGCTTGTCACCCTGGGCGATCAGCTTCGCGGAACCAGCTGGGGCAAGCACGATGCAGGCTATGTCACCGGGCCTGAGGTGATCGCCTACACCCGTGACACGCATTCGTTTTCCAGCCTGGGAGGCTATGCCAGCAAGACCTTTGAGCTCTCCGGCATCGGAAATCCCGCTCATGTCTATGCTGCAAGGATGACTCCCGACGTATTCACCACATTGGGAGTCTCCCCTCTGCTCGGTCGCGTCTTCACTTCGCAGGAAGATCAGCAGCGGGCCCCGGTTGCCGTCCTGAGCTATGCGACATGGAAGAGCCGTTTTGACGGAGACCCCGACATCCTCGGCAAAAAAATTCTCCTCGACCGCAAGCCTTACCAGGTGATCGGGGTCATGCCTCGCAGCTTTGAGTTTCCCCTCAGGCCCGGACGCCTGGATCGCTGCGAGCTCTGGGTTCCCATGAGCTTTACTCCGCAGGAGCTCTCGGCCGAGGCTGAGGGAAGCTGGTACCTGCAGATGGTGGGCCGCCTGAAACCCGGTGTCACCCGGGCAGAGGCACAGTCCGACGCCGAACGCGTCGCGCAGCAGACCATGCGCACCTTCCCGCCGGATTTTGCCAACTTTCACATCCGCGCAGTGGTGTACCCGCTGCGACAGATCACCGTTCTGCAGGCGCGCCCGCTTTTGCGGACCTTGTTTTTCGCAGTCACTGTTGTCCTGCTGATCGCCTGCGCCAACCTGGCCGGACTTCTGCTGGTCAGGGCCATTCGCAGGCAGCGCGAGAATGCGGTTCGAAGGGCCTTGGGTGCGCCTGCGCTCGTGCTGCTTCGCCAGTCAGTTCTTGAGAGCCTGGTTCTAAGCCTAAGCGGAGGACTTGTCGGCATTGGCCTGGCTGCCCTTGCACTCCGCACCGGCCACAATCTGCTCCCCGCCAATTTGCCGCGCATGGACGACATCTCGGTTAACTGGATGGTCGCCGGCTTCGCCCTCTTGCTTGCCGTATTCACTGGTGTCGTTTGCGGCCTGGTTCCGGCCTTTGCAGCTCTTCGCGCCGACGTCAACGCTTCCCTCAAGGAAGGCGGCCGCAGCGGGTCGGCAGGCGGTAATCATACCCGTCTGCGCTCCGCGCTCGTGGTCATGGAAATCGCCGTCGCCCTCATCCTGCTCACCGCCTCTGGATTATTGCTGCGCAGCTTTGAAAAAATGAGCGCTGTCGATCTCGGCTTTCGCCCCGACCATGTCACCGTCGCCGGATACGCGCTGCCCCGCGTTGAATATGCAACCCAGTCTCAGGTCGACACCTTCGATCATGACCTTCTTGAAAAGCTCCGCCAACTTCCCGGAACAAAGTTCGCAGGCCTCACCAGCACTCTCCCTGCTCTGGGCAAGCCCGGCATCTGGGCAATCGTCGCTGAGGGTTACGTTGACCCCAGAGGAGTCGACAACACCGTGGCCTCGCCCTCGCTCGTCATCGGCGACTACTTCCGCGCGATCGGAACTCCCCTGTTGCACGGCCGTCTTTTCACGCAGGCCGACAACGCCGATAGTCAGCTCGTCGTCATTGTCAATCACGAGCTCGCCGACCACTATTGGCCGCATCAGGACCCGATCGGCAAACGGATCCGCATCGGAACCACCGGGCAGCAGACGCCCTGGCTCACGGTCGTCGGTGAAGTCGCAGACGCCAAGCTCGGTCCGCCAGACACCGATGCCGGCGAACAGTTCTACATTTCCGTCGCGCAGGCGGAGAAAGACTACGGCACGCTCGCTTCGCCTGATGACCTCAACGGCAACAACGGCTACGTCATCCTGCGCTCAGTTCTCCCGCCCGAACAGGTCGAAAACACTCTCCGCGCCGCCGTACACTCCATCGATCCCCAATTGCCGTTGATTCGCATGGCGACCATGGAACAGGTGGTCGCCGGCAGCGAGGCTCCTCGCCGCTTCAATACCGTCATCATCGGCGCCTTCGCTCTCGCCGCGCTGCTGCTGGCTGTGCTCGGCATCTACAGCGTCGTCGCCTTCTCGGTCGCCTCCCGCGTGCAGGAGATGGCCATACGCATGGCCCTCGGCTCTCAGCGCGGAGGCATCGTTCGCCTGGTTCTTCTGTCCGGGATCAAGCTGGCTCTCATCGGCTCAGTTCTCGGCCTGGCTGGAGCCTTTGCCGCCTCCAGCCTCCTGCACTCTTTTCTCTTCGGAGTCAGCCCATTCGATCCCCTCGTCATGATCCTGGCCGCAACTGCGGTCTTCGTGCTGGCTCTCATCGCCTCCGCGCTTCCTGCTCGCCGCGCCGCTTCCGTCGACCCCATGAAGGCCCTGCGCGGAGAGTAATCCCGTTCTTCCGCCCATAGGCGGACGCAGTTGTGTCCTACAGCGTGCGCCGGAACAGCGGCGTCGCAATCAGCAGCGACCCAAATCCAAACAGCAGCAGGAAAAAGAGATCGTACTTGATCGCGACAAGCCCGCCGTCCTTGATCAGGACTTCCTTCAACCCGTGCACGGCATACGTAAACGGGTCCACAATCGCAATCGCGCGCAGCCACTTCGGAAACGCCTCAATCGGATAAATCGCGCCGCTTGGGAAAAACAACAGCGTATTCAGCACGCCGAACATCGCCCTCGGCACCAGCGGATCTTCCACGCGCACCATCAGCAGAAACATCATTCCGTTGAATGCAATCGAAGTCGCAACAATCAGCAGCGCCAGCGGAACTACGATTTCCGGATGAAAAATCACCCCCAGGCCGGCGAGCAGCGAACCGATCACGGTCAGGCTGACTCCCGAGAGCACCGCCTTGATCGCGCCCGCGACGTTGAGCCCCATCACCAGCTCCCACTTCGTAATCGGCGTCACCAGATAGCCCTCATGCACCCCGCGCGCCTTGTCGTCGATATACAGCATCCCTCCGCCGATCATCACTGAGACATACATCGCCAGCACAATCGAACCGGCAAGCAGAAACTTCATGTACGCCACGTACGGGT
>JASHUR010000286.1 GCA_030039895.1 Acidobacteriaceae bacterium
CGCCGGAGAAATGATCGCCGTCACCTCCGGCCTCGGCTACCTCATCATTGATTCCCGCAACTCCGGCAAGCGTTATGACCTCGTCGTAGGCGCCATGCTCCTCATCGGCATCATCGGCCTCGTGCTCGATCTTCTCTTCCGCCGCGTTGAGACCTTCAAACCCGTCCGCTGGGGGTTCCGCAATGACACTTAAAAGCCTCTTCCGCATCAAGGACTGGAGCCTCAAGACAAGGATCATCTCTTGCTCGCTCGTTTGGCTCGTCCTCATCTCCGGCCTGCACGGATGGCTCAACGTCAATTGGACCGTCGTCTTCAACGACTATCTCCCGCCCATGAAGCGTAAGATCATCGTCGGCTACATCCCTGTGACCTGTCAGCTCACCTGCCCCGTGACCGACTACATCTCCAAATACTCTGAGAGCGGAGAGATGTTTCTCCCCCGCATGTTCCAGGGTTTCCCTGAACTCAAGGAAGCGCTCATCTCCAACAAGATCCAGGCGGCCTTCATCGTCGCGCCCATGGCCATTGAGCTCGCCGCGCAGGGAGTGCCCATCAAGGTCGTCTACCTCGGTCATCGCAACGGAAGCGCTGTCGTCGTCCGCAAGGACGGCCCTATCAAAAATTTTGGCCAGCTCGATGGTAAGACCATCGCCATCCCCACGCGCTTCTCCGACGAACGGCTGCTCCTCTATCGCGCCGAGCAGGACTATCACATGAAGCCCGACTCCATAAAAATGGTCGAGATGGCCCCGCCCGACGTTGCCGGCGCGCTCGAAGCCGGAGCCATCGACGCCTTCGTCATGGGCGAGCCATTCCCCTCGCAGGCCGAAATGGGCGGCTACGGACGCATCCTCTTCTACGCCGACAAATATTGGCCTGACTATATGTCCTGTATCCTTGTCGTCCGCGACGACCTCATCCAGACCCGCCCGCAGGTCGTGCAGGTCCTCGTTGACGGCATCGCACGCTCCGGCCTCTGGCTCGACACCAGCCGCCCGCACCGCGTCGACGCAGCTGACTTCGTCGGCCGCTATTACTACCACCAGAAGCCCGAGCTGCTCCGCTGGGCCCTTACCAAGCCCATGTCACGCATCCGCTACAACATGCTCGCGCCGCAAAAGGCCGACTTCGATGAAGTGCGCGATCTGATGCTTGAAACCGGCCTGCTCAAGAAGAAGATCCCCTTCAGCGACTACACCGACCTGCAGTTCGCCGACCACGCCACCATCGAAACCTCATGGAAATATGAACCCGGTGACGCCGTCGCGAAATAATCCTCACCGCCTTCAGGAGAACCAATCATGATTCGCCGCCAGTTCCTCAAGCTCGCAACCCTCACCACTGCCACCGGCCTCGCGTCTCTCGGAACAATCGACGCCATTGAGAAACACCATGCCCATGCGATCGCCGAAGCAAAGGACACCAGGACCGTCACCTGGCACGTCAAGGGGTTCACCTGTCCCACCTGCGCTGTCGGACTTGAAACTCTGCTCCGTCAGGAAAAAGGTGTCGCTTCCGCAAACGCCAGTTATCCCAAAGCTTCCGTCACCATTCAATTTCACCCGGATGAAGTTAGCGAGGCATCGCTGCATTCCTACATCGCTGAACTCGGATTCACCGCCGAAGCATAAAAAGGACTCAGGAGCAATCATGCAAAACTACTACTCCCAACTCGCCGACACCCTCGCCTCCAGCCTCAAGCTTGCGCAGCCGCCCGTCGCCGTCTGCTTCACTGACTCCGTTCCCGAATCCATCCCTGCGCACACCGGCGCATCACCCGCCGGCTGCCGCTTCTGGCAGGACGCCGCCACTGCCACCTTTGCCACCTCATCCGCCGACCACGCCCTCTGCGCCATCGGCGTCTACACCCACAACCTGGAACCGTCACCCGCGCAGCAAACCGACCTCATGGATGCCCTCAAGGTTTTCGGCGATCTCGGCTACGTCACTCCACAGGATCTGCCTCTCATCCCCGTGCTCGCCTCGCGTCCAAAGCACGTCGTCTATGCGCCGCTCGCGCAATCGCCGCTCAAACCCGGCGTTGTTCTGCTTGTTGTGGACGCAAACCAGTCCCTCATCCTCAGTGAAGCCGTGCAGCAGGTGGAAAACCAAAACGCACCCGCCATGGGCCGCCCCGCCTGCGCCGTCATTCCGCAGGTCATGAACACCGGCCGTGCCGCCCTCAGCCTCGGCTGCTGCGGAGCGCGCGCTTACCTCGACGTCCTCACCGACAACGTCGCACTCTTCGCACTTCCCGGAGCCAACCTCGCCGCCTACGTCGAACGCATCGCTGCGCTCGCGGAAGCGAATTCCGTGCTCTCCAAATTTCATCACTTGCGCCGCAGCGATGTGGCCGCCGGTGCCAGACCTACCATCAAGGAATCGCTCGCCGCTTTCGGCGCTTGAATCGCCATTGAAAAACCTGCGGCGTTGCCTCTGCGAAGCGCCGCACGCGGCCTTACGCTCGACCCCGCCGCAACTCCTCGGTCAAAATAATCGCCTCGGCAATCTCGCGGAGCGGCTTGCGCCTCTGCCGGCTCTGCTTCTGTAGCGCGATGTACGCCTGTTCCTCGCTTACGCCCATGTCCCGTTGCAGGATTCCCTTCGCCCGCTCCATCACCTTCCGCGTCTCCAGTTGATCGGCAAGCTGCGACTTCTCAAACTCCATCCGCGCCATCTCCACCTCGGCGCCTACCAGATATCCAATCGTTGAAATCAGCCGTATCTCGCGCCGCGTATGCGCGTGCGGAGCCCGGTGCTGCACATTGATCACGCCCACCAGCTTCCTCCGGCACAGTACCGGGACGGAAAGGAACGCCTCAAATTTGTCCTCCGGCAGATTCCCCACCCTCGCAAACCTCGGATCAGCCGATGCTTTCGCCGGGATCGCCACCGTCTGTCTGTGCACCGCAACCCAGCCTGTAATGCCCTCGCCCATCGCCAGGCCCACGCGGTCCACCACGTCCGCATGCGGATTCTTCGATGCCCGCAGCACCAGATGATCTTTCTCCAGCACGTAGATAAAGCACGAGTCGCAGCGCACCGCGTCGCTCACAACTTCAATAATCCGGTCCAGCACGGCATGGAACGGGTCCGCTGCCGCCATCCTGCTTCCGATGTCATGCAGCAAATCAATATCGCTGAGTTCTTCCTGCTTCTTCACTGGCTGTTCCAAAATTGATCCTCCTCGTGGCTGGCCGTGTCTCATCACGGTGCGCGGATCTATCAAAAGCTTCAGTCGCTCGCTTCAAAGCGAGTCATATACGGATACTTGGATCTACAAGGAGCACTGCTGGCGTTCGACTTGGAACAACAGGGTTATAGAAATCTTTAATACTGCCCCGGTTTTATGCGCTTCTTCACCGGAACCGCACTTAAATTTCTTGCAATTTTTAAAACGCTGTGTCAGTAATGTAGGACAAGCTTCGCCGAATAACAAGGCAAAGCTCTCGGTATTCTGCTTCCCCGTCCGTTAGCAGACGCAAATACCGTACCCACCTTCCAGGTTGAAGACCCCCAAATAAATGCGGTTTCAGTCGCAGGAATGCGGCGCGAAAGTCGCCCGCCTCTCTGGCTTTTGCAGGAGAGGCCCAAACCATTTTCGGAGGTCGTTCCTATGCAGTCCAATCGCTCGGGCCAGAGTGTCTTTCCCCGCGCTCTCCCGCCCCATACGCCCCATCATTGCGTCCGGCTCGCGTCCTGGATCATCACCCTTTGCCTCTTCATCGCCATCACCGCCCACGCTCAGACATTCCGCGGCGGCATCAACGGCGTCGTTACCGATCAGTCCGGTGCCGCCGTCCCCGGCGCAAAAGTTCGCGCCATCGACAACGCCACCAACGTAGTCCACGCAACCGTTTCTTCCAGCGCCGGCGAATTCAGCTTCTCCGATCTCCCGCTCGGCACCTATACCGTCCTCGCATCGGCTTCCGGCTTTGACACGCTCCGCGTCAGCAAGGTCACTGTGGCCGCAGGCTCCATCTACAGCCTTCCCATCAAGCTCAGCATCGCAACTCAATCCACCACCATCCAGGTTTCCGCCGCGGCGCTCGCGCTTGATACCACCACCACCACCCAGACCACTGACATCCCCTCTAAACAGGTCGAGGACATCCCGCTTAACGGACGCGACTTCACCCAGTTGATCGCCCTCACGCCCGGCTTCGCCGGTTACGTCGGCGGCGGCTATGGCTCCCTCAATGGGACCCGCGCCAATCAGATGAACTGGCAGATCGACGGCATCGACAACAACGATCTCTGGCACAACATCCCCGCCGTCAACCAGGGCGGCGTCTCCGGCATCGCCGGCATCGTCCTGCCCAT
>JASHUR010000287.1 GCA_030039895.1 Acidobacteriaceae bacterium
AAGTCCCCATGAGACAGTAGTTCCGGTGCGAGTTTGATACCTGATACCTGCGGCTCGATCAGTACAGTCTGAAGACCTGCCCTTCGTCCATATTTCAGCGCCGGAACGCAATCCGTATCGGCACTGACCAGGACGATCCTATCCACTGCGTGGCTTTCGGAATAGGCCGCGATATCAAGGCCAATGCGCATATCCACGCCCTTTTGCTCAAAGTCTGGAACAAAATCGGCATCAGTAAGGGCTGTTCCGGTAGCGACTGGTGTTCTCTTGGGCTTATAACCGCGAAATTTCAGCACGCCCCGACGCACCGCGAATAAGTCTTTGTGAGAAAGAGAGTGAAGCCATGCGTCGCTTGAAGTGAATGTAAACGATGCTCCGGAAACAGGCAGTTTCACGGTACCGCTATACATCGCACAGTCGTAATAGAGAATGCGAAAAGGCGTCTCGTCGGCGGCTTTGCAGGCGTGGGCAAACTTCTCAATGAAGTCAGGATCGTAGGTTTTCTTGGCCTTTTTGGCAACAACTCGTAGAAAGCCGCCGTCAATCAGAATCGCTGCTTTGAGATTTGGCATATGAAATAGAAAGCCCCCTTACGGGGGCTGCATAGTGCTCGCCTACGAGCGTAGCGGATATAGCTCTATATTACACAAAACTGTCTACGAAAGTGGATAAAAGTGTCTGATTGTGTCCCAAAATGGAATCTGTGTATGAGACGCTAATTCACCACACACTCCGCAATCCCGTGCCGCTCGCACACTGCCGACAGCAGCCCGTACAGCCCACCCAGAACCTCGTCCACGGCCTCTAGCGCCGCGCCGCGCTCGCTGCCTTTCAGCACCGCAGCCATCTGCGCCGCCTCCACGGCCGCATGCTCGCGGTCGGCCTCAATATGAACGGTGAAATACCGGTACCCCTCCGCATCCGTGAACCCGTAAAACTCCTTAAGGCCCTCAATCTTCTTCTCGCTTACCGCCGGAATCTGGCTCTCATACGCATACAGCGCCGCCAGCCCCACGCCTGTTCCGCGCTCGCCGCAGCACTGCCGGAACCCGTCAATCAGCGCCCGAGTCGCTGGCCACGGCTCGGCCCGCTTCACATCCTCGCGCTTCAGCCCCAGGCTCTCCGCAAAACGCAGCCACAGCTCGGGATGATTCGGCTCACCCGCCTCTTCATCCATCAAATTCGCCAGAATATGCCGCCGGACCTCCGCGCTCTCCGTCTGCGCGTGCACCGCCGACAGATACGTCGGGAACGCCGCCACGTGCTGGTAGTACTGGGTCGCATAATCGCGCAGCGCTTCCAGCGTCAGCTCGCCTCGCGACCACGCCTGGTAAAACGGATGCTGCAACAGATGCTGCCGCGCCACCCGCGCATCAATCTCTTCGACAATCTTCGATGTATGGCCTTGGCTCATGCTCGAACCTCTCCTCAAATGGGTTTTCGTTCCTCAAGCATACTCCGCCCCACGCATCCCCAGCCACAGCCCAGTAGGAGACCGGCGATCCTCCTTTTGATGTCATTCTGAGCGAAGTGTGAAGCGTCCTTTGCTTCACACGAAGTCGAAGAACCTGTATCTATTTGTGATTAGCTAGGAATTTTGGAGCATGATATCAGCCGTAAATTGGCCTAAAGCCATGCGGTGCAACCTAAAAGAGAAGAAAGGGGTGAAGAGTGTCCTTAGGAACGATCTTTGTATGGACTTGTTTGATATTCCTCAGCCTCATAGTGATCATCGCAGCATACGGAAACAGACGTCTCGCAAAGCAGCGAAACGCACGACTCGCAGCCATGTCTCCGGCTAAACGCGAGGCATTTCTTGAAAATGAGAAGAAGTCTATAGCGGCAAAACATCAGGAAGACAACGAACATGCTCGCGCCCTGCGAGAGCAGTGGGGCAATGATGTCCGTGACCGTCGAGGGCAGCAGAACTATGGTGCCCCTAACCCTGCAATGGTCTGTCCTCACTGCTCCGTCAAAGGCATGGTTAGGACGCGAAGAGTTAAGCAAAAGAAGGGCGTGAGCGGAGGGAAAGCAACGGCTGCGCTCTTGACTGGTGGTTTTTCCATGCTCGTAACCGGACTATCACGCAAAGAGAAGGGCACACTTGCGTACTGCGAAAATTGCAGAAACCAATGGATCTTTTGAGCAACAAATCTGGCTCGGATAGGAGGCCATTTGGTATGAACGTCGTCGATCAGTTTACGAAATCAGAAAAGGAACTCGCGAAAAATTTCCCGAACACCTATGAGGAGGCTAAGGAGCTCGCGCGCCGCATCGCTGATCCGCAAACAGCAAGTGCGGACGAAATCTGGCCACGAATCTGGAACAAGCCTCTGTATGCAAACACAAGAGTCCCTATCGGCGCGAAATGGGCGCAACAACTTGCCCTGCATATGAACGGAGCTTGGCACCACTGGGGCACAGATGCCAGTACATTCCTAATAGAAAAGACAGGAAAAGGAATAGCTCTAGCATCTTTTGAACTGAACAAAGCCGCAGCAGAAATTCAGCAGAAAACCCGCATACCAATACACCGTTTATACGCTATACAAGGTGCGGCACAAGCCCTGCGTATCAGGGCAGCCAAAAGCGAGACGCCGTATGCTGATTTGACACATGCTGATCTTGAAATCACGGTGCAAACTTTGCGCGAAGAAATGGGATCAGGCTGGGGTCCGATTACGGTACTTCACTTCCTGACGGATCTAGGTCTCGCATGTAAGCCGGACTTACATCTTGTAAAGACCGTACAGTATCTTTGGCCAGCGCTTAATCTGAGGCAAGGGCAGGCTCCTAATCTACCTGAAGCAGTTGCAATAAACCGCAAAGTGCGGTGGCTGGTTGAGCAACTAGACGGCTCGTTCAGTCCTGTCCGGCTGCGCTATATCGATAAGGTTCTAATGGAAATTTCCAAAAGGAACCTAATCCCTAATGGTTAATCCCTATCCCCTTCAGCTCCAGCTGCTCCGCATTCTCTTCCGCATACGGCTTAAAGCACGCCCGGCAGCGCGCCTCATATAGTCCCGCCGCGCCTACCACCACCAGGGCCTGGCTCGCGCCCAGCCGTTGCGTATGCACCGCCGGAGCACCGCACCGCATGCACACCGCCGACAGCTTCACCACTTCATCCGCCACCGCCATCAGCTCCGGAACCGGCGCGAAAGGCTCGCCCGCAAACGTCGTGTCCAGCCCCGCCAGAATCACCCGCTTGCCCATCTGAATCAGCTCCAGCGCCAGCCCCACCAGCGCGGGCTCAAAAAACTGCGCCTCGTCCACGCCGATTACCTCGACCTCGTCCAGCACCGGAAACAGCTCCGCCTTCAGCGCCTCCACATTCGCCACCGTCCGCGCCTCCAGCGTCTGCGAGCTGTGCGAGGCAATCGCCGTCCGGTGATACCGCACATCCAGGTCCGGCTTAAAGCTCATCACCCGCCGCCGCGCAATCTGCGCCCGCTTCAGCCGCCGGATCAGCTCCTCCGACTTCCCGGAAAACATCGGCCCGGTAATCACTTCTATCCGCCCCGGCGTCACCCGGTCTTGAGCAGAGGACGTAGCAACAGGGGCATGCAGCAAAGACTCAGTATTTGGCATCAACATCAAACCTTCTTGTTTCGTTTTCGCAGTGTATACCTGTCAAGCCCGTGCAAAACCAGAAGCGCCTCTAAGACAAACAAAGCAAAACACAAAGTCGCCGCCCCCAAAATGCATTTCCTCCCCATCCAGCTTGGTAAAATAGAATTAAGAAGAAAAAGGCCGCGTAAGCGGCCTTTGCTGTTTGCACGGAACTCACTTCACGACCCCGGCGCAGGTAGCCATGAAACAGACCAACTCGTCGACGCATAACCCGGTTTGTATGTCCCCGTTTTCGACCTCAACAAGGCATTTGGATGGAACAACTTACAAAGTACATCGCCAGAATCAACACTTTGCATACCGTTTTCAGCCAAATCACCCAGAATCAAGAATGTCCATGCAGGATCGGCAAAATCAACATCTTACATACGAATCTGCGAATTCCGGAGACCACCTAAGCCGCATGCAATCAATAATTTCTCAAAAGTGATGCGGATACCTGCTTCACAGCCGATCCCCGGCCCGCGCATGCCGCAGAGGAGGAAGGTTAAGATAGAGTCCGCAGACGCGTCGCCATGACCCAGACCACCCTCCAGTCCGCCCGCCAGCTCTCGCTCAGCGAACTCGCTCCGCGCGTCCTCCAGTCCGAAATCCGCTCCATGACCATGGAGTGTGACCGCATCGGCGGCGTCAACCTCGCTCAGGGAGTCTGCGACACCGACGTCCCCGTGCCCGTCGCCGAAGCCGCCCACCAGGCCATCCGCGACGGCTACAACATTTACACCCGGCTCGACGGCATCCCGCGCCTCCGCCAGGCCATCGCCGCCAAGCTCCGCGACGACCGCGGCCTCAGTGTCGACCCCGATCGCGAAGTGCTCGTGACCAGCGGAGCCACCGGAGCCTTCCACGCCGCGGCCATGGCCCTGCTCAATCCCGGCGATGAGGTCATTCTCTTCGAGCCCTTCTACGGCTACCACGCCAATACGCTGGCGTCGCTCCGTGTCACGCCCGTCATCGTCCCGCTCGCCGCACCGGAGTGGGCGCTCGACCTCGATGCCCTCCGTGCCGCCATCACTCCGCGCACCCGCGCCCTGCTCATCAACACGCCCGCCAACCCCAGCGGAAAAATCTTTACCCGCAATGAGCTCACCGCCCTCGGCGAAATCGCCGCCGAGCACAACCTCTTCCTCTTCACCGACGAAATCTACGAGTACTTCCTCTACGACAACGCCCGGCACCTCAGCCCGGCCATGCTGCCCGGCCTGCGTGAGCGCACCATCCTCATGTCCGGCTTCTCCAAGACCTTCGCCATCACCGGCTGGCGTCTCGGCTACCTCGTCGCCGACCCGCAATGGCTCGGCGCCATCAGCTACTTCCACGACCTGCTTTATGTCTGTGCGCCCGCGCCCTTCCAGCACGGAGCCGCCGCCGGACTTGAGCAGCTTGGCCCTGACTTTTACCGCCGGCTCGCCCTCGATCACCAGTCCCGGCGCGACCGCCTCGTCACCGCACTCACTGACGTGGGCCTCACGCCGCACATTCCGCCCGGAGCCTACTACATCCTCGCCGATGTCTCGCGTCTTGAAGGTGGAAATGCCGCAAAGAAGGCCCGCCACCTGCTCGCCCGCACCGGAGTCGCCGCCGTCGCCGGCTCTGCGTTCTTCCGCCCCGGCGGTGGAGAAAACCTGCTCCGCTTCTGCTTCGCCAAAAAGGACGCCGACCTCGACGAAGCCTGCCGCCGATTGAAGAATTTAGACTGATATTTACATGTTCGCCAGCATCGTCGTATCTGTAACTACCATAGTTACATTTTGCTCTCTCTTCTACTTCATGGCTGCGCTGTGGAGCGCGCGCGGCTTCTTGCGCCGCCGCATGCCCGCGCCTGCGGACTTCGCCCCCGGCGTCAGTATTCTTAAGCCCCTCAAAGGCTTCGATCCCGGCATGTACGAGGCCTTCGCCAGCCACTGCCGCCAGCAATATGCCGGCGAATACGAACTGCTCTTCGGCGTCTCCTCGCTCGACGATCCCGCCGTCGCCGCTGTCTATCGCCTCCAGGCTGAGTTCCCCGACGAGCCCGGCCGTCGCTCCATCCGCCTCATCGTCTGCCCGGAAAAGCTCGGCCTGAACGGCAAGATCAGCAACACCATCCAAATGGCCGCGCAGGCCCGCTTCGACTACCTCATCCTCAACGACAGTGACATCCACGCCTCGCCACGCTACCTCGCTCGCGTCCTTGCGCCCTTCGCCGCGCTCGAGCCTTCGCGCTCCGGCGTCAACAAGCCGGTCGGCCTCGTCACCGCGCCCTATCGTGGCATCGCCCACGGCACCATCGGCTCCAAAATGGAAGCGCTCGGCATCTCCACCGACTTCTTCCCCGGCGTTCTTACTGCCCTCATGCTTGACCGCGAGATCCGCTTCGGCCTCGGCTCCACTCTCGCCGTCAGCCGCGCCGCGCTTGACGCCTCGGGGGGCTTTCAGGCTCTGGTGGATTCTCTCGCCGACGACTACCAGCTCGGCCTCAACGTCTCCAATGCCGGATACGCCGTCGTCCTCAGCCGCGAGATCGTGGACACCTCCGTGCCTGCTTACTCGCTCACCGGTTTCTTCTCGCACCAGCTCCGCTGGGCGCGCGCCGTGCGCGACTCCCGCAAGCTCGGCTACCTCGGCCTCATTTTCACTTATGGAGTTCCGTTGGCCGTCTTCAACTGCATCGCTTCGGCCTTCACCCTTCCCAGCCTTGCGCTGCTCAGCCTCACCCTCGCTGCGCGTCTCACCGTCGCGCTCACCATCGGTGTCGGAGTCCTACGCGACCGTCAGGTTATCCGCGACCTGTGGCTGCTGCCTCTGCGCGACTTCTGCGCCCTCTGGGTCTGGGTATGGAGCTTCGCCGCCAACACCGTCACCTGGCGCGGCGAAGAGTTCCTGCTTAAGGACGGCAAGTTAACGATGCCATAAGAGCTAGAAGCTTGCTCCGCCGCTGTTCGGCTCGTTGCTCAGGATCTCGCGTCCGCCATCCCGCCCTATCAGATACACAGGCGTAGGGAGTTTCGGCGCTTTCTCCGGAGTGGTCCACAGAAACACCCGTCCGTCGCCGCTCCACTGCGTCGCCAGCGTCGCCGGAGTCTCCACCAGCGCAGCATTATCCGACGAGAATCGCCCCAGGTCGTTCGCCGGCGCGTTGACGAGAATCACCTGCCGCTCAAGGTAGAAGGCCAGCGCCGAAGCGTCAGTGTAATGCCCGTCCACGACAATCAGATCACCCGGATTGATCTCCGGATTGATCGCCTCGGCCAGCACAGCCGACGAAACCACAGGCGAGAAGGTGTTCAGCGCGATGTGCGCGGCGATCAGCACGCAGGCCATCATCCCCGCTAGGAAGCAGTTGGCCATGCGTGTGTGTCCCTTCAGCCGGAAGTAGAGGTTCATGACCACTCCCACCAGCAGCGACGCCGCCATAATGTACAGCGGAATGCGAAACGCCCCCATGGAGGCAAACGTGAGGTCCCCTATGTGCCCCAGGAACAGGTGGTGCTTCCCTGGATGCAGGTGCAGCAGCGTGGCAATATCCACTCCTGATGAGGCATAGGGCGCCCGCACGGCGAAGAACAGCGCCACACCGGCTCCGGTAACACCCAGAGCCAGGAAGACCCATGCGAAGGCCCGCCCCGTGCGCGAAGGCGCGGCCTCATCTGCCGCCAGCCATCCTGCGCCCAGCAGCGCGAGCGCGGGCAGCGCCGGCAGCACAGAGAATTCCCGCCGGTGCGTGAAGGCCACCATCAGCGCCACTACAATTAACCACAACACCAGCAGCAGCCGAACCTGGTGCGAAGGGTCCATATGCTTGCTGTGTGGAGCAACAGGTGCCGGCAGCCGCACCAGCGCCGCCACTGAGAAGAAGCACCAGGGCATGATCCACAGCAACAGAAACGCCCACACCACCAGCACCGGTGCGCTGAGTGGTCCCGGTGCGGTCAGCAGATGCGTATTGATCGCATTGGCTCGATGTTGCGCGATATGCCAGGGAACCGCGATCAGCAGGAATACCAGCACGATGATCGCCGGATGCCAGCGCAGCAGGTGAGACAGGCTGCGCGTGATGGCCAGAAACGATACCACAATCACAACCGGAACGATCACCCCGGACAGCCCCTGCGTCAGTACTCCAAGTGCGCAGGCCACCGAAAAGCCGACGGCCGTCCCTAGCGAAGCATGCTCACGATGCAGCGACCGCCAGAAGTAGTAGATCGCCAGCGTGAGCCACAGCGTCACCAGCACCTGCGGATACAGCAGGTGTGCAAACAGAAAGATTCCTGCAGATGTTAGCAGCGTGAGCGCCGCATAGAAGCCGGCGACAGGAGTCAGGAACAGTCGCGCTCCCAGCGCCAGCGTGGTAACGAAAAGCGCCAGCGCAAACAGGGCCAGCGGCAGGCGCGCCGCCCAGTCCGCCACTCCGAACAGCTTGAAGCTGACCGCGGTCGTCCACGTCAACAATGGTGAAACGGCCAGATACCGCACCCCATTCACGTGCGGGGTGATCCAGTCGCCGTGCAGAGCCATCTCGCGGGCGGCCTCAGCCTGGATCGAGTCCGTGCCGTCCA
The DNA here is from genome assembly GCA_030039895.1 of Acidobacteriaceae bacterium. Classification (GTDB taxonomy): domain Bacteria; phylum Acidobacteriota; class Terriglobia; order Terriglobales; family Acidobacteriaceae; genus Silvibacterium. Next base: position 8,172 of record JASHUR010000287.1, read on the forward strand.
GCAGCGGCGGCTTAAATAGGGAAAAGGACGCATACAACAGCACCCACAAACCCAGCAGCGGAAACCAGAAGCGCTTTGCGGTGCGAAGACTGTTCATGGGTGCGGCCCCTCAGGGGATTTTATAGTGCCCGGCATGACATCGGCAGCCAGACCGTGACCCCGAATACAACTGTTCACCATCCGTCCTTCTATACTGAAGCGGCAAGCATTTATGTCCACGACTCTCCAGGCTCCTGCCACAGCGCTGCTCTATAACGACTGGTATCCTGCAATGCGCAGCGAAGGCCTGCGCGGGAAAAAGCTCCAGACCGCGCTGCTCATGGGCATTCCGCTGGTCCTGGGCCGCAAGGAAGACGGCAAGCTCTTCGCCATGCGCGACAGTTGCCCGCACCGCGGCATCCCGCTCTCCTGCGGGTGGTTCGACGGGCGCGAGGTCACCTGCAAGTATCACGGATGGGCCTTTGAGCCGGCCAGCGGACAATGTGCGCGCATCCCTTCGCTTACTTCTCGCGACACGCTGGATCCGACCAAGGTCTTCGCCTCCGCCTTTCCCTGCGAAGAGCGTGACGGCTACGCCTGGGTCTATGTACCTGAGCCCGGACTGGGCCGCGCCCGCGCCGGAGAACAGCCACCGGTTCCCGAAGTTCCGAAGTTCGGCCCGAAGTTCCGCAGCGCTTACCTTACCGCCGACCTGCCCTGCAACGTAGACCATGGCATCATCGGCCTCATGGACCCGGCGCACGGGCCGTTTGTACATCAGGCTTGGTGGTGGCGTAAGCAGGCTTCCATCCATGAAAAGGAGAAGCATTTCGAGCCGATCCCGGAAGGCTTCCGCATGTCGGCGCACGCACCCAGCGGCAACAGCGCACCGTACAAACTGCTCGGCGTGTACGGCGAGCCGATTACGACTACCATCGACTTTGTTCTGCCCAACCGCCGGTACGAGACGATCCGCTGCGGCAACAAGTGGTTTGCCTCACTCACCACGGTCACGCCTACACAGCCCAACGCCTGCCGCATCGACGTCTACGCTGCCTGGAACGTCTTCTATGCTGTTCCTTTCGTGACCGCCATCGCCAAGTTTTTCGGCAAGCGCTTTGTGCGCCAGGACCAGGTCACCATGATTCAGCAGGCCGAGGGGCTCAAGTACAACCCCTCGCTCATGCTCATCGACGATGCCGATCGTCCGGCAAAATGGTACTTTGCGCTCAAGCAGGCGAGGCTGGACGCTGCGAGTACCGGCGAGCCCGCCCGGCATCCTATGAGCGGCCCCGTAACTCTGCGCTGGCGCAGCTGAGGACCGCGTGTTCAGTCCCTACTCGTCCATCACCAGGTCTTGCACAGAAATCCGTAGCAGTTCACCGAGGTCATGGAATGCCTTGAACCAGGCTTCCGGATCAGGAACCGCCGGCTGAGGTTTGTGCTTCCAAACGTCGTACCAGATGTTCTGCGCCTGCCACAGATTCAAATCGAAGGGCAGTTCATTCAAGGTCCGCGCCACCAGCAGCGCGTTTTCAATCGTCACCACTTGTTCCGTTTGGTCGGTCACCTCACTCTGCAGATCAAGCATTGCCCGCTTCATCTTCTGATCGGCGATGTATCCCAGCCTTGAGTTATTCAGCGGAACCTGATCGGACTGCGCGAACTCCAGGTATGCGCGCATCTGCAGCGCATCGATTGGCTCGTTCTCCAGCGCGCGGCGCAGTCCGGCATCGATGGCGAATGAAGCGGCCAGTGTCAGAGCCTCGGGACGAGGCAGCCCCGCCTGACTGAGGAAGTGCAGTAGTGACGCCTGGTTCTCATAGATCGACGCGAGCGTCGCCTCGACCTCAGAAAGCGTGGACTTCAGGATCAGATCAACGATCCTGCGCTGCTCATCACGGAACAGCGACCGTATGGAGTAAGCCGGGCCGGGGAAATACTGATCGAAAGCGCGAATGACCGCAGGAAAATCCGCCCTGACCACGGCGGCCTTCGCTTCTTTCACAAACGCCTCATGCGCAGCGACGACTTCCTGCGGCGGATCATCGCCGTACGGCTTCACAGCGGCCGTAATGTTCTGGTCTCCGAAGTGGAGCACGGCAAAAGCAATCGTCTCGCGCTCCTCCGTCAGGTTCGACCGGATGGACGCCCTGCCGATCAGCAGCCTTGCGCGGCCTGATGTGACGACGCGATGTTGCAGCCGCCGGATGGTGTAACAGAACAGTTTCGTACGTGTCCCGTAGGTGCTGAAGACTGAACTGATGGCATAGTGCGCCGCGACCTGCTCCAGGTTGACGCGCAGCCCCTCCACCAGCCGATGATAGATTTGCGCACCATCGCCCTGCGAAACGACATTGCTCCTGGCATGCCCCAACATCGCGGTGAAATCCTGCCCGATCTGCCTCACCTCGTCGCCGAACAACTTTGAGGCAAGGTGCAGCACGCGCCCGGCGTAGGCGATGACCTGCACGGTCTCAATGCCGGAGATATCGTCAAAGAACCAGCCGCAACTGGTGTACATAAGCATTGCGTTGCGTTCCAGCTCCATGAGCTGCAGCGCCATGATTCGCTCAGCGGGCAAAAGCTCGTGCATGGCGTGTTCCACCAGAAAGGCATTCGTCTGGTCGCGGTCCAGAATCACCTTGATGTAGGCATCGCGAGCCGCGTCAAGATTGTGAAACAGCTCCGATGCGCGTTTTTGAACCAGCTGTGCCAGCCCATCGCGCAAGTTGTCGAGTGCAACGCGCAACGGACCACGCCATTCCTGGTTCCAGCCGGGATGGCCTCCGCTGCAGCCGCAGTTCGCGCGCCATCGCTCAATGCCGTGCGCACAGCTCCAGGAAGTGTCATTCACGATCTCCGCCTCGAACTGCGGCGGGAACAACTCGAGGAGCTGACCGTAGTTGGTGAGCTGCGCTTCCTTTTCACCTTCAATGCGCTTCAGCGCCCAGGCCAGAGCCATCTCGCCCAGCGGATGATGATGACCATAAGTTTCTCCGTCTGTTGCAACGTGCACTAACTGCGGTCGGTTCTCGTCATGGAAACCACCCATAAGTCTCTCGACGAGATTGTTGCCGTCGTTCAGCAGGCCTTCAAAGGCAATCGCGCGCGACCGCGGCCCGTCATAAAAGAAGACCGCAATGGACCGGTCGTCCTTCAGCCGCACCAGATAAGGCCGGGTGGTATCGACGCTCGCATTCGAAGTCTCAGTCCAGGCGTTCTTCTCCGGCCATCCGCTCTCTTTATGTCCGTCACCGTCAAAGCTCATCTGCGGATGCGCTGCCTCACCCATTGGCCGTATCCGGGCGCATTGATGCGGGGCAAGCACGACAAACCGAATGCCTTCCGCTGCCAGCAGCTCAAGAGTCTCTTCATCGACCGCAGTTTCCGACAGCCACATACCCTCTGGTTTGCGCGCAAAACGGCTCTCAAAGTCGGCGATGCCCCAGCGAATCTGCGTGATGCGGTCGCGCCGGTTCGCCAGCGGCATGATCACATGGTTGTAGACCTGGGCCATGGCCGATCCATGCCCACCAAAGCGCTTCTGGCTGTTGGCATCGGCATCGAGAATCATGCGGTACACGCGGCCTGCATTGAGCTCAAGCCAGGACAGTAGCGTGGGGCCGAAGTTAAAGCTGATCCGGCCGTAGTTGTTCAGGATGCGGATGATCCGGTTTTTTGCGTTGACGATGCGAGCGGCCCCGTTCGGCGCGTAGCACTCGGCCGTAACGCGCTCATTCCAGTCGTGATATGGAGCGGCGGAGTCCTGCGTCTCCACCGTCTCCAGCCATGGATTCTCGCGAGGGGGCTGATAAAAATGGCCGTGGATACAGATATAGCGTTCGGAGGGTTGGACTTGATTCTCCATCCCTCCATTATCCATGCTCGTCCGCCTGAGGCGCCGAGTTGGTTTACCTCATCCCGTCCAGCAGCGAGCCAACAATGCCGCCAACTACCCCGGCCTCGGCAGTTTGCTTGGTCTGCGCCGGGATGTACTCGGCAATCTGGCGCGCCAGCCGCGAGATGGGCAACGTCTGCAGCCACACGCGGCCCGGCCCGGTAAGGGCGGCCAGGAAAATACCGTCTCCACCGAAGAACATGTTACGGATACCGGGCACGGTTTGGATCTGGAATGACACGCTGGACTGGAAAGCTCCAACGTGGCCGGGATGGACACGCAGAGTCTCGCCCGGAGCCAGGTCCTTGACCACCACCTCGCCGGATAGCTCCAGCCAGGCGAGGCCTTGCCCGCCAAGGCGCTGGAGTACGAAGCCGTCGCCGCCGAAGAAGCCCGCGCCCAGCGACTGTTGGAAGCCTACTCCCAGGGTGATCTGCGAAGTGCCGCACAGGAATCCGTGGCGGTGGATGAAGTAGTCCTGCCCGTTGCCGACCTCAACCGGGACGATGTGGCCGGGGACACGGGTGGCAAAGGCCAACTCGCCCGGTCCGCCCATCGCGCGGTACTCAGTCATGAACAGGCTGCCGCCGCCAACCACTCGCTTAATGGCTCCGAAGATGCCGCCTCCGCCTGCGAACTGGGTGTGCGTCGTCATCTGGATGGATGCGCCCATCCACGAGAGTTCACCAGCTTCGGAAATGACGCATTCGTTGTGATCGAGGATGAACTCAAGAACCGGCATCGTAGTGCCGACGATTCGGTTTTGCATGAAAGTCTCCTGCCAGAAGTGTACGCGGAATGAAGAGCGACCGTTCCCGCACAAGAGCTCCTTAGATTCCGACGCAGCAAAAAGGCCATCCCGAAGGATGGCCTTTTGTTTTGATTTCTTGCTTAGACGGCTAGTCGCCCATCACAGGCTCTTCGGCCTTGGGTGCGGCGGGCTTGATGGAGTCGATCGAGACAAGTCCCTCAACCGGTTTCTCGCCCAGTACGTGCTGACGATAGAGCGACGCCATCTTGGCGTTCTCGGCGTCCTGCTTCAGCTTGGCGTCGCGGGCGCGAATCTTCTCTTCGCGCGCATTCTTGGCGATGCCCAGCTTCTCGAAGGTGTCGTTGGCCGCGGCGTCCACGTGCTCCTTGTGCAGGACCAGCGTGTGCTGTGCGTCATTCATGCCGACCTTCTTGCCGCCGGCGAAGATCTCGTGGCGGCCATGCTCCTCGTACCACTTAGTGAGGGTAGCCGTCATGTGCATCTTCTCGATGATGTTGCGCCAGCCGATGCCGGTGTTGTACGCGCAGAAGCTGATCTCGCCTTCCTGCGTTGCGTAGGGGATGATGCACTGCTCGGTGCGGCGGAAGTCGTAGTTGAACAGGTCCTGGAACCACATGCCGGCGATGAACAGGAAGTTCCAGCGGTCGGCGCGGCGCTTCTCGATGTCTGCCATGGTGCGGTCGCCGGTGACCTTGCCGTAGTTGCGGCCGGTGGCGCCGAAGCACTTGTCGAACTTCTGCAGCAGATCGAGGATGCGGAAGTGCGTTGGCGACTTGCGTGGATCGTAATTGCGCAAGAGCGCAAGCGCGACACCGAAGATCGAAAGGAACTTGCCGCGGGCGGCGTCGTTGATCTTGGCGACGTCCTTGGCCAGGCGATCGGCGTTGAGGAAGGCGGTAACGGGCACTGCTTCCTTGGTTTCCTTGTCGATCATCAGCGCCATGCCGATGCCGCAGTTTGGGTGGCATCCGCAAGAGAGCTGGCCCCAATCGTGGTTTGGCCCGTGCACCAGGTCAGCCCAGTCAGAGAAGGTGCTCATGAAGCTGATGGGGAACCAGTCGCGCGTCGGCTCGCCAAGTCCACACTGGTCCTTGATTTCATGCGCCATGTGGCTCAACGTGTAGCGCTGCGCCTCGCGGCGCTCATCGCTGACCGCCTCGTCGCGTCCGGTGAAGGAAACGGGCTGGAAGCTGATGAAGTTGATCTTCTTGGGATTGTCGAGCGCGAACTGGACGATGCGTCCCACCTGCTCGTTATTGATGCCGTTGATGATGGTCGTCACCGGTACGATGTCCACACCGGCCTCATGCAGGTTGTGGATGGCCTGGAGCTTCACATCGAACAGGTTGCCAACCTTGCGGTGCGAGTTGGCGGCGTTACCGATGCCGTCGAACTGGAGGTAGGCATAGCGCAGACCCGCTTCGGCGGCGGCGCGGCAAAGCTCCTTGGACTTGGCAAACTCAATGCCGTTGGTCGCTGCCTGCACTGAGTTGTAACCGACCTTGCGGGCATATGCCACAGCGTCGAGGAAGTAGGGCGACAGCGTCGGCTCACCACCGGAGAACTGCACCGACATCTGGCGGCGCGGCTTGATAGTGATGGCGTTGTCGAGCATCTGCTTGATCTCTTCCCACGTCAGCTCATGGACAAAGCCCACCTGGTTGGCATCCATGAAGCAGGGATCGCACATCATGTTGCAGCGGTTGGTGAGATCGATGGTGAGAACGGAGCCGCGGCCGTGGGTCACGGTCGAAGTTCCGTGATTGTGCAACTTCTCGTCGTTGTGGGCGCGGATGTCGCGGCCCGGGAAGACCTCTTCGAGGTGCTTGAAGAAGGCGGTGTCGATGGACATCACGTCTTCGAAGTGCCCGTGCTTGGGGCAGTCCTTCACCATCAGGATCTTGCCGTCGCGCTCGATAATCTGC
>JASHUR010000288.1 GCA_030039895.1 Acidobacteriaceae bacterium
ATCGGCCTCGGTACCCTGACTGGACTCGCTTCGCTCTTCTGCTTCTCCTTTGTCCTCATGCGTCGCTTCCGCGCCTCGCAGCGCCGCCAGCAGGCGACGCTCGAAGACGTAAAGCAGGCGCAGGAGGTCCAGCAGGTCCTCATTCCCGAGGAACTGCCCCGTGTCCCCGGACTCGCCATCGAAAGCGAATACCGTCCTGCCCGCGAAGTCGGCGGCGACTTCTTCCAGATCATCCCGCACCCGTCCGACGGCAGCGTCCTCATCGTCGCCGGAGACGTCACCGGCAAAGGCCTCCAGGCCGGAATGCTCGTCGCCGTCATCGTCGGCGCCATCCGCTCTACCGTCGAACTGAATCCCGATCCCGTCTTCATGCTGCAAGCGCTCAACCGCCGGCTCACCGGTCGCGGAGACGCCCACGCCACCGCGCTCGCTATGCGCATTGCTGCTGACGGCTCCGTCACCCTCGCTAACGCCGGACACCTCCCGCCTTACCGCAACGGCAAACCCATCGCCGTCGACGGCGCGCTCCCTCTCGGCTTCGTTCCCAACCTCGAACCGTCCATCACGCGATTTCACCTCGACGAGGGCGACCACCTCGTCCTTGTCTCCGACGGCATCGCCGAAGCCATGGACGCGGAAGGCCATCTCTTCGGCTTCGATCGCATCGAGCAGATGCTCGCGCAGCAACAGGGCAAGCTCTCGCCCGCCGATCTCGCCTCCGCCGCCCAATCCTTCGGCCAGCAGGACGACATCAGCATCATCGCCATCACTCGCCAGCCAGAGTTGAAAGCTGCCTTCGCATGAGAAAGCCGGGCGCCTCAAGAGATCTGGGCTGATCCTTAAGGGCCAAAACCCAAGATTCCCATTGCCATTCTGCAACGTAGCTGCTATTTGTGGATTCTCCCCAGGAAGGCCCGTATGAGACGATTTTCGCTCCTCATGTTGTGCGCCTCGCTCTGTATCCCGTTCGCCTCTGCGCAGAGCCCCGCTTCACCCGCTACCCCGCAGATGAACATCACCCTCGGCCACTCCGCCGTCGCGGTCGATGGCCCCTGGCGCTTCCACATCGGCGACAATCCACAATGGGCCGATCCTGGCTTCAACGATTCCTCATGGGATAGCACAAGCTTGGAAACGAAGGAGGGATCGTACGACCCGGGTCAGGGAACCCCTGGCTTCGTTCCCGGCTGGACCGGCAAGGGCCATCCCGGCTACTCAGGCTTCGCCTGGTACCGGATTCGCGTGCATCTCACCGGAGCCGACGCCCCGCTTACCCTGCTCGCTCCCAGCGACGTCGATGACAGCTATCAGATCTTCGTCAACGGGCGCCTGCTCGGCTCCTTCGGAGACTTCAGTGGCTCCCTGCCCACGATTTACATAACACAGCCATTTAAGTTCCAGATTCCGTCGTCCCTCCTCCGGAACAGTCCCGGCGGCAATCTTGAAATTGCCTTCCGTTTTTACATGGCGCCCCGCGAGCTGCTGCAGAACAACAGTCCCGGTGGCATGCACGACCCTCCCTACATCGGCCTCACGGATGCCATCGTTCCCGTCTACCACGTCCAGTGGGAAAACCAGTTCCAGGAAACCGCCTCAATCATATTTAACTTCCTCATCTACCTGCTGTTCACGCTGCTCATCCTCATGCTCTACGTATTTGACCGTACCGAGCGCATCTTGCTCCTGCCGCTGGCTGCCTGCGCCTTTAGCGGAATCAACATGCTCGTCACCGTGTTCGGGAACATGAGCACGCTCTTCACTGCCATTCTTGAGGTATATGCCGGAGCTGTATTGATCTCGCTGTTCCGCGCCCTTTGGGCCATCACCTGGTGGATGTACTTCGGCCTCCAGCAGAAGAAGTGGATTCGCAACGCAATCATTGTTGTCGCCGCCTTGGACACAGCCGTTGAGCTGCTCTTTCCTTTCCTCACCACCAGCGGCCCCAGGGCGCCCCATTTCATCTTCACCGCCTACTCCGTCAGTGGCTACCTCACGGATGCCGCCGTCGTTGTGCTCCTCATCCTCATCGTCTACTTCGGCATTCGTCAGGCGCAAAAAATCGACTGGATGCTCCTGCTCGCTCTCATCTTCTATGGCCTGCCGAATCTGAATCCCGTCTATAACGCCCTCCATATCCGCACCGCTTGGTTCCCGTTCGGGCTCGACCTGAATCTTGCGCCCCTCGCATCGCTTGCTTCCCTCTTCTGCTTCTCCGTCGTCCTTATGCGCCGCTTCCGAATCTCGCAGCGCCGCCACCAGGCCGTGCTTGAAGATGTAAAACAGGCGCAGGAGGTCCAGCAGGTCCTCATTCCCAAAACACTGCCGCAGGTTCCCGGCCTCACCATCGAAAGTGAATACCGCCCCGCCCGCGAAGTGGGCGGCGACTTCTTTCATATCCAACCCGGCAAAGACGGTTCCCTGCTCATCGTCTCCGGAGACGTCAGCGGCGAAGGCCTCAAAGCCGCCATGACCGTCAGCACCATCGTCGGAGCACTCCGCAATGAGCCCAGCCGTCAGCCTGCTACTGTGCTCGACAACCTCAACCGCATCCTCTACGGCAACATCGACGGTTTCGCCGTCTGTACCGCCGCCCTCATCCGCACCGACGGCTCCATGTCCCTCGCCAACGCCGGAAACCTCGCTCCCTACCTCAACGGCAACGAAATCCCCGTCGCATCCAGCCTGCCGCTCGGCGTCACACTCGAATCCACCTACATTGAAACCGCCCACCAGCTCAACCCCGGCGACCGCCTCACCTTCATCTCCGACGGCGTCGTCGAAGCCACCAACCCCAAGCGCGAGCTTTTCGGCTTCGACCGTACTC
>JASHUR010000289.1 GCA_030039895.1 Acidobacteriaceae bacterium
CGGATCTTTGGCAGCGGTACTCCGCCGCCCCCGCTGCCGCCGAAAATTGCAAACACGGTTGTGCAGCAAGCTCCACAGGCTAATACGGCCCAGCAAGCCACTGCCGTGCCGATGGCCGCGTCGGAGCACGAAGCGCAGGAACTGCCCAGTCCGCTGGCGCGCCTCGATCCCACTCTGCATCCGGAGTGGATGGCGGCAACCGAGTCCTTGAAGTATGAAGGCACGGGGCGCAATATCTTCTCTATGTCGTCTGCGCCGGTGCATATTGAAAAGCCGATCGCGCCTGTCCGCCCCGACGCGCACGCTGCTCAGGTTGCGCAGGGGCCGCCGCCTCCGCCGCCTATCGCTCTCAAGTTTTTTGGCTATGAATCGCACGCCGGTGGACAGCGCAAGGTCTTTCTGCTCCACGGAGACGACGTCTTCATCGCCTCGCAGGGCGATGTCGTCGACCATCGCTACAGAATCGTACAGATCGCGCCCTTTTCCATCACTGTTGAGGACATTCCTTACAACGACACGCAGACTTTGCCACTCATACAGAATTGATGCCTGTTCTGGTCCAACCCGTTCCACGCCGCCGCCCGTGGACCGCTCTGCGGCTTGAATCAGAAGACGGCTTCATCCTTCTCTGGGTGCTTTTTCTGGCGGTGCTGCTGCTCATTGCGCTTGCAGTAGCCGCGCCCCGCATGGCGATTTCCATCCAACGTGACAAGGAGCTCGAGCTGGTGCATCGCGGGCAGCAGTATCAACGCGCCATTCAGCTCTACTACCGCAAGTTCGGCACGTATCCCACGTCCATCGATCAGCTGCTCAATACCGACAACATTCGCTTCCTGCGCAAGCGGTACAAAGATCCGCTTACGGGCAAAGATGACTGGCGGATCATCTATCTCGGGCAGGCCAAGGTCCCGCCGATGGGCTTCTTCGGCCAGCCGCTCACCGGACTCAACGGGCCCACGAGCATCGGTACCCCGATCGGCAGCGCGGCAGGCACGCCGGTTACGGCTGGAGGCGCCTCCAGTTTTGGGTCTTCCAGTTTCGGTTCATCGGGGTTCGACTCGCCAGGGAGCGACAGCGGCTTTGCGAACAACACGGCGTCGCCCACCGGGACACCCGGCAGCGGCACAAACGCCGACGACTCCGGAGCCTCAACCACCGATGCCGCCGGCTTCAACAGCAACAGCGGGAAGGACGCCGCAGGTTTTGCCACGGACAAGGACAACGATAACCCCATGGGTGGAGGGCCCATCGTGGGGGTCGGCATCCCCAGCGCCAAGGTTTCGCTCATCGTTTACAAGAAGCAGGCGCACTATAACCAGTGGGAATTCGTCTACTTTCCAATCGAGGACCAGCAGAAGGCCGCGGCGGCAGCGCTCAACGGCGGCGTACAAACCGAGAACGGAACCAGCAACAGCAATGACAACGGCTTCGGCAATCTCATGGGCAACGGGTCGGGCACAAACACGTCCGGCTCCAGTTCGGGAAGCCTGGGTTCCAGCTCCGGAAGTTTCGGCTCGGGAAGCTCCAACACCGGCAGCTCAGGTTCCAGCTCTTCGGGAAGCGATGACCCCTTCTCAAGCCCGAACCAGTGAAAGCTCTGGCAACAATAAAAATGGCCTCGAATGTCGAGGCCATTTCATTGAAATCTGTTGGTCAGCTTACACGCTGAAGGAAGACCCGCAGCCGCAGGTGCTCTTCACCGACGGGTTGTCGAACTTGAAGCCTGCCGCTTCCAGAGTCTCCACGTAGTCGACCACGCAGCCGTTCAGATACATCATCGAGGTCGCATCAACGTAAACCTTCAGGCCGTCGAAGTTCAGAACCTTATCCATCATGCCGGAGGCATTCTCAAACGACATCGAGTACTGGAAACCCGAGCAGCCTCCACCCACAACGCCGATGCGCAGCCCGGCAGGCAGTGGATCCTGCGTCGCCATGATTTCGCGCACCTTGGCGACCGCCGCGGGGGTAAGAGATAGCGGGGTCGATTTGATTTGGGCGATTTCGGGTGCTGCTGTTGCCATAGAGATGTCTCCTAAAAACCTTAAAAATCTATGTTCTTAGTGTATCCCTGCTCACAAGGTGACACAAGACACAGTTATGTGATGCCTGGAGCACCTGTCTCGATTCAAACAACGGCTTAATCATTGGGATTGTTCCACAGGTTATCCCAGGCGGTCAGGCGGTCCTTGATTTTGTCGAATTCCTCCTGGGTCAGCACATGCTTCGCGATCAGGTCGGTCGGGGTCGCGTAAGGCCGGTTGCGAATGATCTCCATTGCCAAGTCGTGGTTGATGCCGGGCAGCGTAAGCAGCCGCTCCTCGCTTGAATAATTGATATTGATGATCTCGTCCGAGGGCGGATATGGGTCGTGTCCGAAGTCCTTCTTCAACCCAGTTAAGAGACTATCTGCCATTTGTTCAGTATCGGAGGCGGCCTGCTGTGCGTCGGCTGATAATTGCTGGCCGGACTGCCCTGGCTTGGCCTGGGCTTTCTGATCACTGTTGCGCGCCTGACCCTTATTCGCCGCGGCTCCAGGCTGAACGGCACTCTGGGCTGCCGGTTGCGAGGGTTCGGACTGATTTGCAACCTGCGGCGCAGAGCTGCAGCCTGCTACTAAAAAAGTCGAAAGGCCCATGCAAGCCAGCCCCGACAGCCATCGTCTGTGAGTGCGTACCATCTCGCTTCCTTTTATGAATCCATCTGCAAGGATGGAATTAGTCGCATTCGCCAAGAATTACCAAATTTGTTCCGTCGTATAAAAAATACCACTGTTCAATCGGAAGCGAACAGGACTATCATTTTTCTGAACGGCCCCTCCTACCCCCGAGCCCGGCAACTCCGGACCCGCTCGGTATCTGGAGCCGGCTCAAATTCGAACCATATAGAGGTGCTTTATGAGCGCCACTCTTGCGTTGTGGATCGTGTGGGCCGGAATTACAGCGATCATGCTCATTCTTCTCGGCTATCGGGGAACACTGACCCGCTATGAAGAAGACCAGTTGTTCCTCGACGAATGTGAAGACCACCAGAAGGCCGAACATGCGGTTCTTATGGCCAAGGTTGACAAGATTCAGCCTTACGTCCGGCTGGCCATTGCAGGCACCTGCGTAATGACCGCACTCGTGATCGGCTACTACGTTTGGGATGCCGTCAGGCACCTCCTCGCGTAGCCGGACCCCCACAAAGACACGGCTGGAATGGCGCACATTCCGGCAGCGATCTTTTTTCTTCCAAAATCTCCGTCACCTCATTTGCGTAATCCATCCCGGCCCGCCCATTCACCATTGCAGCAGCATCATCTCAGAGCAAAACCCGGGTCCCATTGCCGCCAGCAGGCTGTAGGTCCCTGCCTGCGGACGGTGCTGCCGCATCACGTCATCCAGCACCACCAGCACCGACGCCGACGAGAGGTTCCCTACCCGCTTGAGCGCCTCCCGTGACAGTTGCAGCGTGCTTCGGTCCAGCCCCAGAGCTTCTTCGGTCGCATCCAGCACCTTCGGGCCGCCGGTATGCATGATCCATGAGCCAATATCGCACCGCGACAGCCCCTGCGTTGCGAGGAAGGCATCGACGTCCTGCCCCAGATTTTCGCGCACGACTACCGGCACATCCGGCGAAAGCACAATCTGAAAGCCTCTTTCTGAGATGTCCCAACCCATCACATACTCGGTATCCGGATAGAGCATCTGCCGGTTTGCCACAATCCGCGGCCCACTGAGCCCGGCATCCTCACCGGCCACCATCACGGCTGCCGCTCCATCGCCGAACAATCCTGAAGAAATAAAGTTTGCGATGGAAAGGTCGTCTCTTTGCCAGGTGAGCGAGCACAGCTCAACGGACAGCAGCACCGCGATCTGGCCCGGATAGGCGCGCACGTAATCCGCCGCACGTGCGAGACCCGCGGCTCCCGCGACGCAACCCAGCCCAAAAATGGGATTCCGCTTCACGTTCCGCGAGAGCCCCATTCGGTTCACCAGCCGCGCATCGATAGAAGGGCTGGCCACGCCTGTGACGGAAACAAAAAAGAGAGCCGCGATCTGTTCCCTGCCGACTCCCGTTTGCCGCAGCAACTGTTCGATGGCCTCGGCGCCGAGCTGCACGGAAACCTCGATCCATACATTGTTGGCTTTGCCCCAGGTATCGAGTGCCGCATACTCGGCCAGTTCGCGGGCGAAATAGCGTCCATCCACACCAGTGCGCGAGTGCAGCCGTTCAAGCGCGGCCGCAGTCAGCGGGTCCTGCCCCCAATAGAGCTTGAGAGCATCCACCACCTCCTGTTGCCGGTAGTAGTGCTGCGGAAAAGCCGTCGACGTGGATGCAATGCGCATGTGGTTTCGCGATTGGTGTTTTCAGACGCGCGGGGATGCTTCAAACTGCCTTTTCTGCTGCTTCAACGGTTTGGGCAATGAGCGTGGCAATGGTCATGGGGCCTACGCCGCCGGGTACAGGAGTGTATGCGGCGCTGCGCTCAATTACAGGACCAAGCTCAATGTCTCCCACGCCGCCGGGATGATACCCGGCATCGACCACCACAGCGCCGTCGCGGACCCACTCGGCCTTGATGAACTGTGGCTTCCCTACCGCACCGATCAGCAACTCAGCGCGCTTCACGATTTCGGGCAGGTTTTTCGTGCGCGAGTGGCAGATAGTCACGGTAGCGTTGGCGGCCAGAAGCATCATCGCCATCGGCTTACCTAGAATCGGGCTGCGGCCGACCACGACTGCCTCCTTGCCCGTAATTTCAATCTTGTAGCGCCGAAGCAGGCGCATAATTCCCGCCGGCGTCGCCGAGCCATACGCCACCTCGCCCATGGCCATGCGGCCAAAGCCCTGGCTGGTGACGCCGTCGACGTCTTTCTCGAGCGCGATGCGGTCGAAGCACGCGCGTTCGTCGATTTGTTTCGGGACCGGATGCTGCAGCAGAATCCCACGCACTTGCGGGTTCGCATTGAGGGCATCGATCTGCGCCAGCAGCTGCTCTGTGGTTGTTTCCTCAGGCAACGCCACGCTCAGCGACTCCAT
>JASHUR010000004.1 GCA_030039895.1 Acidobacteriaceae bacterium
GCAGCACGCAGGCCCGGAATGCGTCGCACCAGGAAAAGAAGCTGGCGGACGACGCAATCACGGCGTTCATCCACACGTTTGATATTCCAGTGCCGGACGATCTGGCAAAGCAGGGCAAGCCCTGGAAGCCAGCGGACGACTCACCGGAGATCCAGTACATGAAGCAGCGGCGGGCGGAATTGGGCGGATATATGCCGTACCGCGAAGTGCCGCAGATCGATTTCAAAACGCCCGAACTGGACTATTTTGCCGAGTGGACGGGAGGGTCGAAGGGCCGCGCGGTTTCGACCACGATGGGCTTTGTGAGCATTCTGCGTCACCTGCTGAAGGACGCGAAGATAGGCAAGCTGATTGTGCCGATAGTGCCCGACGAGGGGCGCACGTTCGGGCTGGAGTCGGCGATACGGCAGGTGGGCATTTATGCGGCCGAGGGGCAGAAGTACAAGCCGCACGATGTGGACATGATGCTCTACTACCGCGAGGAGCAGGACGGGCAGATTCTGGAAGAGGGAATTACCGAGGCGGGATCGATGGCGTCGTTTACCGCGGCGGGGACGGCGTATGCAAACTACGGCGTGCCGATGATTCCGTTCTACATGTACTACTCGATGTTCGGATTCCAGCGCGTGGGCGACATGATCTGGGCGTTTGCCGACTCGCGCGGCAAGGGCTTTCTGATGGGCGGAACGGCCGGCCGCACGACGATGCTGGGCGAGGGGTTGCAGCACCAGGATGGCCACAGCCATGTACTCTCGTCGACGGTGCCGACGTGCCTGAGCTATGACCCGGCGTATGTCTTTGAGTTAGCGGTGATTCTGCGGGACGGTCTGCGCCGGATGTACGAGGAAAACGAGCAGATCTTCTACTACATCACTATGTACAACGAAGACTATGCCATGCCGGAGATGCCGGAGGGGGTAGCCGAGGGCATTGCAAAGGGCATCTACAAGCTGAAGGCAGCGCCGAAGGGCAAGGCCGTGGCGCAACTGTTCGGCAGCGGTCCCATTGTGAACGAGGCGCTGAAGGCGCAGGAGATTCTGGCCGAGAAGTACGGGGTGCAGACGGATGTGTGGAGCGTAACCAGCTATAACGAGTTGCGGCGCGAAGCGCTGGCTGTGGAGCGTTGGAACCGACTGCATCCGGCAGAAGCGGAGAAGACGCCGTACATTGTGACGGCGCTGAACGGCAGCAAGGGGCCGATTATTGCCGCGAGCGACTACATGAAGTCGGTGCCGGACCAGCTTGCTCCGTGGCTGCTGAACCGTCTGGTGACGCTGGGAACCGATGGATTTGGACGCAGCGACAACCGCGAGCATCTGCGCAGCCATTTTGAAGTGAATGCGGAGTCGATCGTTGCGGCGACGCTTTCCAAGCTGGCGCGAGGCGGCAAGTTCGACGCGGCGAAGGCGCAGGAGGCGATTGCCGAGCTGGGAATCAACCCGGACAGGGTGGATCCGGCGAAGGCTTAGGTTATTCGAAAAACAAGGAAGCGCCTGTCAGCTAATGCTGATGGGCGCTTTTGTTTCTTGCCAATACGCTTGAGGTGCGGTTCAGGCGAGCGCTTCTGCTGCTTCGACGGTCGGAGCCATGGTGAGCACGTTGTCGACGCGGGTGATCTTGAACAGGTCGAGGATTCGCGGGCTGACTCCAGCGACGACGACCTTGCCGCCTCGACGGCATGCAGAGACGTGGCAGTTGACAATGACGCCAAGGCCGGCGGAGTCCATATAGGGGACGCCTGAGAGGTCGAAGATGAGAAGGGCAGGATGGTCCTTGGCGAGTGCGTCCTGCAGTTCAAACATTGTGTTGATGACCAGCGGTCCAGTGAGGCGGTAGATACGTATAGACTCGTCACGCCCGGGAAGTGCCTCAAAGCTCAACGGTTCAGTGATCATTACACATGGAGTGTATCCAGCGAATTGCGATAGAAGGTTACAGTTGTGTGAATCCTGCGTGCATGCGGGTGGATGGCCGTATGATGATGGGAAGACCCCCATCCCGCCGGAGGAAGATTGCTTTACTGGCTGCTCTACCAAAAGCTGTTCCCCTACTTCAGACCCTTCCGCATCTTCCGGTATCTGACGTTTCGCACCGCATTCGCGACGCTTACCGCACTGATGATTGCGCTGTTTGTAGGCCCCTATGTGATCCAGAAGCTGCGCGAGTTCCAGATCGGCCAGTACATCCGCGAGGAGGGTCCCAAGGAGCACCAGAAGAAGGCGGGAACGCCGACGATGGGCGGGGTGCTGATCTGCATTGCCATTCTGCTGCCCACGCTGTTGTGGTCGGACTTGTCGAACCCGTTTGTGTGGCTGGTGATGGGGTCGACGCTGGCATTTGGGGCGATCGGGTTTACAGATGACTACATCAAGGTGGTGCACCGGCGGAACCTAGGGTTGACTGGCAAGGCGAAGTTGGGCGCGCAGTTTCTGGTTTCAGCGGCGATTGCCGGGGCGCTGATTGTGATGCAGACGTTCGGCTACTACTCGACACAGCTCAGCGTTCCCTTTCTGAAGCGGCTGCACCCGCATCTTTCGCTCGGGTTCCTGATGCGTATTCCGCACTTTGCGCTGATTGCCTTTCTCCCCTTTGTGCTGTTTGTGATGCTGGTGATCGTAGGGTCGAGCAACGCTGTGAATCTGACGGACGGGCTGGATGGGCTGGCCATTGGCTGCACCATCATCGCAGCGGGGGCGCTGACGGTGCTGACCTATGTGAGCGGCAATATTGTTCTTTCGGACTATCTGGAATTCCAGCGCATGCCAATGGTGAGCGAGGTTACGATCTTCTGCGGATCGATGGTGGGCGCCAGCATTGGATTTCTGTGGTACAACGCGCACCCGGCCGAGGTGTTTATGGGCGATGTCGGGTCGCTGGCGCTGGGGGGAGCAATCGCGACGGTTGCGGTTGTTATCCGGCAGGAGCTGCTGCTGCCGTTTATCGGCGGGATTTTTGTGATTGAGGCGCTTTCTGTGATTCTGCAGGTGGGAAGTTACAAGCTGCGGAAGAAGCGCATCTTCAAGATGGCTCCATTGCATCACCATTTTGAGCTGCTGGGGTGGTCAGAGTCGAAGGTGATCACGCGGTTCTGGATTGGGGCGCTGGTGTTTGCACTCTTTGCACTCACAACTCTGAAGCTCAGATAGAAGGCACGGTGTTCACAGGCACGAACGTGAAACAATGGCCTGTCCGGGTGATTGGATCTGGGCGATTAGCTTGGGGGCAGATTCGTCGGCACGGGGAACGCATAGATTCGAAAGCATGGAACTTAAGGGCAAAAAGGTGCTGGTTGTTGGCCTGGGAAAGTCGGGCCTGGCCGCTGCGTTGTTCCTGCGCCGCCGGGGCGCGCAGGTGACCGTCTCCGACGTGCGCAGCGCTGAGGCGCTGGCGCGGGACATTCCCGCGCTGCTGGATGAAGGGATTATGGTCGAGGCCGGCGGGCATGGGCTGCTGACCTTTCGCCGGCAGGATTTGATTGTGGTGAGTCCGGGGGTTCCGCTGGATACGCCGGAACTGGTGCAGGTAAAGAAGTTCGGGCTGCCCATTATGGGCGAGCTGGAGTTGGCGGCGCGCTTCCTGAAAGGGAAGACGCTGGCCATTACGGGATCGAACGGCAAAACGACAACCACCAGCCTGTGCGGGGAGATTCTGGCTGAAGGTGGGCTGCCGGTGCAGGTGGGGGGCAATATCGGCGTGCCGGTAATTGCACTGGTGGACACCTCGCAAGAGGGCGGATGGTCGGTGCTTGAAGTTTCAAGCTTTCAACTGGAGACGACCGAGGAGTTTCATCCACAGATTGCGGTGATTTTGAACATTACGCCGGACCATCTTGACCGGCACGGGAGTTTTGCAAACTACATCGCAGCAAAAGAGCGGATCTTTGCCAACCAGACCGCGGACGACGCGCTGGTGCTGAATGCCGATGACGATGCGGCCAAGCGGTGCGCGGCGCGGGCGAAGTCGCGTGTGTTCTGGTTCAGCCGGAAGTGCATTGTGCGCCAGGGGGCCTTTGTGCACGAGGGCGAGATTCTGTTTCGCGCGGACGAGCACGAGGCGGCAGAAGTGGTTCTCAAGGTCGAGTCGATTCCTCTAAAGGGCGAGCACAATGTGGAGAACGTGCTGGCGGCGGTGTGCGCGGCGCGATTGGCAGGCGTGGCTCCGGAAGCGATTCGCAGCGCGGTCGAGAAGTTCACGGCGGTCGAGCACCGGCTGGAGTTTGTAGCCAGAATCAACGGAGTGGACTACTACAACGACTCGAAGGCGACGAATGTCGACGCCGCGATGAAGGCGGTTGCCGCGTTTCCGTCGGGGGTGCATTTGATCCTCGGCGGCAAGGACAAGAACTCGGATTACACGCTGATGCGGGAGTTGCTGGAGTCGCGGGTGAAGGCCGTATACACGATCGGGGCGGCGGCTGAAAAGATCGAAGGCCAGATCAAAGGCGCGGTCCCCGCAGTGCATGCCGAGACCCTGGATGCAGCGGTAGCGGCGGCTGCGGAGGCGGCACAGCCGGGCGAGGTGGTGCTGTTGGCCCCGGCCTGCTCAAGCTTTGACCAGTTCGAGAACTACGAGCATCGCGGCAGAGTCTTTAAAGAACTGGTGCTGGCGCGGAGCGGCGCGGGCGAACGGAAGAGCGCTTAGGGGCAAGGGCCTGAATGGCAAAACGCGTGGGAGTGGACAAGTGGCTCTTCGGAGTCACGCTGATCCTGGTGGTGATCGGCCTGCTGATGGTCTTCAGCGCTTCAGCGGTGATGGCCAAGGCGCAGTATGGGTCGCCGTATCACTTTGTTGTGCTGCAGACGATCTACGCAGCGATTGGGTTGGTCGCCATGACGCTGCTGATGAAGGTGAACTACCGCCGCTATAACAACCCCAACGTGGTTTTTCCGGCGATTGCGATTACGACGGTTCTGCTGCTGATTGCGCTCGTCATGCACGACTCGCATGGGGCACACCGATGGATTCACCTGGGGCCGATTTCACTGGAGCCGTCCGAGATTGCCAAGCCCATGTTGGTCCTGTTTCTTGCCTGGTTTCTACAGGACCGCATGGGCTCGATTGACGACTTTCGTGGGACGATTCTGCCGGCGGCGCTGCCCAGCCTGTTGTTTATCGCGCTGATTCTGAAGCAGCCTGATCTGGGCACGGCGATGGTGTGCGCGGTGGTTACAGCTCTGCTGCTGTATCTGGCGGGAATGAGCCCGAAGTATCTGGGATACGCTGCGCTGGCATCGGCGCCGGTGCTCTATTTCATGCTGTTCCGCGTGCCATGGCGGCGTGAGCGCATCCTTGCGTTTCTGAACCCGGAGTCGGACCCGCTGGGCAAGGGATTTCATATCATTCAGTCGCTGATTGCGGTGGGCACGGGCGGCATTCGCGGACTGGGTTATATGGACGGCAGGCAGAAGCTGTTTTATCTGCCGGAGCCCCACACGGACTACATATTTGCGAATATCGCTGAGGAGCTTGGACTGCTGGGATCGCTGCTTGTGGTGGGACTGTTTATTACCCTCGGATATCGCGGGATGCGGGCGGCAATTTTAAGCAAGGACCCGTTTGCGCGCTTTCTGGCGTTCGGGATCACGTCCACGCTGCTGATTCAGGCATTTTTCAATATCAGCGTGGTGGTGGCACTGGTGCCGACCAAAGGGATTACTCTGCCACTGATCTCTTATGGCGGGACGTCGCTGGTGTTTGTGCTGGCGTCGCTGGGCGTGCTGCTGAACATTACCCGCGAGGTGGATTAGGCGGTGCGCGTCGTGATTGCCGGAGGCGGCACGGGCGGTCACATTATTCCAGCGCTGGCGATTGCCGATGAGCTGAAGTCGGCGTATGGGGCGGAGGTCTTGTTTGTAGGGACGCCGCGAGGGCTGGAGTCGCGGCTGGTGCCGCAGGCGGGATATCCGCTGCGATTGATTGAAGTGGGGCAACTGAAGAATGTATCGCTGTGGACGAAGGCGCGCACCATGGTGGATTTGCCGCTGAGCCTGCTGAAGTGTCGTGGTCTGCTGAAGGAGTTCAGACCGGACGCGGTGGTTGGCGTAGGGGGCTATGCATCCGGGCCGGCGATGGGCGCAGCCATTCTGGGCGGGGTTCCGACGCTGGCGTTTGAGCCAAATGCATATCCGGGATTGGCGAACCGTCTGGTGGGGAAGCGGGTGAATGCTGCGGCGGTGAATTTTGCTCCCGCGGCGAGATATTTCCGGAATGCACAAGTGACCGGGATTCCTGTGAGGGGTGAATTCTTCCGTCTCAAGCCGCGCGCGGAGGGTGCTGCGCCGCATCTGCTGGTATTTGGCGGCAGCCAGGGAGCGCGCGCGCTGAATACCTCCATGCCGCAGATTGCGGCTGCACTACTTGAGGCAGTGCCGGGGCTGACGATTCTGCACCAGGCCGGAGCACGCCATGCAGAGGCGACATTGGCGGCGTACCAGGCCAGTGAAGCGCCAGCCGGGCGCTGGGAGGTCCATGCGTTTCTGGATGATATGCCGCGCAGATTTGAGGCGGCCGACCTGGTTCTGGCGCGCAGCGGAGCGAGCACCGTGGCCGAGCTGGCTGCGGCAGGAAAGCCATCGCTTCTGGTGCCGTTTCCGCAGGCAGCGGACGACCACCAGAGGAAGAATGCGGAGGTTTTAGCGGCGGCAGGCGCGGCACGGATGCTTCTGGAAGTGGAGCTGACGCCAGAGCGGCTGAAGCGAATATTGACGGGAATGCTTGCCAACCGGCAGGGGCTGGAGCGCATGTCAGCGGAGGCAAGGAAACTGGCGCATCCGGATGCATCGCACCGAATTGCGGAGATGGTGAGAGCGATGGCTCGTTAGACTGCCGGGAAGAAACACTTGAAAAGGAAAAGGCCCGTTCCGGAGAACGGGCCCTTTTTGTTTGATTTGTGAGAGTGCCGGCTTAGCGGCCGTGGCCACCACCGCCGCCATGGAACCCGCCGCCGCCACCGTGGAAACCGCCCCCGCCGTGGAATCCGCCGCCGCCAAAGCTGCGGGCGCCACCGCGGAATCCGCCACCACCGTAGGCCCGGGTGCCACCGAAGCTACGAGCACCAGCAAAACTACGGCCGCCGTAGGCTCCGCGAACATAGTTGCCGCCACGGTAGCCGTACCCGCCTCTGTAGCCGTATCCGCCACGGTAGCCATAGCCGCCGCGATAGCCATACCAGCCGCGACCCCGCCATCCATACCAGCCTGCGCGGCCCCATCCCCAGCCCCAGGGATAACCGTACCAGCCAGTGAACCAGGGTCCTGCGCCGATGAATACACCGTTATAGAACCAATCCGAGCCGTAGTAGCCGTATGGAGCGCAAGCGTAAGGGTAGTAGGGATAATATCCCCAAGAGCAGGCCGGAGGCCCGCCGACATAAACCGGGGCGGGATAACCGACGACCGGGCCAATGCCGATTCCGACTGCGATCTGGGCGTGCGCAGACGCCGGGACAAACGCCAAGGCCGTCGCGAGCAAAGTGGCCAAACCAAGTGAGCGCAGGATGCGCATAATCTTCAACCTCCCAGCCGCGTTCTAAAACCACCAAGAAGCGGCGCAGTTCGTAGATCCCGGGCAGTATCCCGGGTATCTTTGAACCTGCTCTTATTAACCTAAGATGATACGAAAAGTTGCGCGATTCAAGCAGCTAAAATGTTTTGGGCGCGCTCACATGGAGATGCACGAATTCAATTACTTACAAACGCCACCGAGTTCGCCATCGCTTCATCTTAATTAGCGATCGCTGCATACCCAATTACTGAACCGAACATGATTACTGATCCGAACGTGGAGGGATTATGGAACCGCGCTTTAA
This sequence comes from Acidobacteriaceae bacterium, assembly GCA_030039895.1. Lineage (GTDB taxonomy): Bacteria > Acidobacteriota > Terriglobia > Terriglobales > Acidobacteriaceae > Silvibacterium. The sequence continues at coordinate 7,808 of JASHUR010000004.1, forward strand.
TGCATATTCCGTTTCGCCGGATGGCTACAAGGCCATACTGAGTCTGGAGCACTATTTGCGTCACTGCGGCCTGGAGGAGGGTCTGCTGCATCTGGTGAAGCTGCGCGCATCGCAGATCAACGGATGCGCCTATTGCCTGGACATGCATTGGAAGGACCTGCGGGCCATTGGCGAAGAAGAGCAGCGGCTGTACTCGCTGGACGCCTGGCGCGAGTGCCCGTGGTATACGGACCGCGAGCGGGCTGCACTGGCCTGGGCCGAGGCCTTAACACTGCTGACAGAGGGTCATGTTCCGGATGCCGTTTACGAACAGGTTCGGCCGCACTTTACTGAGAAGGAGCTGGCCGATTTGACTCTTGCGCTGGTTGCGATCAATGGCTGGAACCGGCTGTCGATTGCCTCGCGCACGCCTCCCGGCAGCTACCAGCCGGCAAAACGGGCGAAGTAGCGCGTCAGTCGCTGGAGGGGCGTAGCGAGCTCATGAGCCAGTCAAGATACGCCTGGCCGGCCGACTCCACGTTGATTGTCAGGAGTTCCGGTACCTCATACGAGTGCAGCTCGCGGAGCGCGTCCTCAAGCGCCGGGAGGTGCTGGGAGGTGGTTTTGACGATGAGCAATGTCTCCGAGGCTTCTTCGATTCCGCCCTGCCAACGGTAGATGGATGTGAGACCGGGCACGATGTTGACACATGCCGCGAGCTCCCGCTCGACCAATGCGGATGCGAGTTTGTTGGCTTCCTCAATTGTGGCGACGGTAGTGAGGATGATTCGGGCGGAAGGTGCGTTGCGCATGGCGGTTTCCTGTTCAGGCTTACGTCCGTACGATAACGGGTTGATTGGGTAAGATGGTTGAGGAAAATTTGAGATCGGGAAGCGTTGTTTGAGAAGTATCCCCCGGCAAGCATCTCACAAAACAAGGGATCCCCAATCTGTTCGAGCAGATCAGGAGGCGCATGGCAGTCGAGATCAAATTCGGCACATCGGGATGGAGGGCAATTGTCGCTGAAGAGTTCACGCTGGCGAACATCCGGCGTGCGGTGACAGGGATTGCGAAGTATGTAGCGTCACAGCCGGGAGCGCACTCGGTCCTGGTGGGGCGCGATCCGCGGTTTCTCGGAGAGACGTTTGTGGCGGAGGCAGCCAGGGTGCTGGCTTTGCATGGCGTAACGCCAGTGGTGATTCCAGCGGCTGCGCCGACTCCGGCGATCTCCTACGCGGTGCGGCAACGCAAGGCCGGTGGGGCCATTAACTTTACCGCCTCTCATAATCCGCCGGAGTACAACGGGATCAAGTTTTCTACGCCGGACGGCGCGCCGGCCCTCCCGGATGTGACCAGGCAGATTGAGGCGGCGATCCGTGAGCTGGGTGAAGCGGTTGTGCCGCCGGCTCCGGAGCCAAAGCAGAAATTCGAGGAGATCGACGTTAAGCCAGACTACCTGAAACGGCTGGGCGAACTGGTGAATTTTCCCGCGATCAAAAAGGCGGGGATCAAGGTGGTCTTTGACCCGTTCTGGGGAGCGGCGCGGGGTTATAGCTGCCACATTCTGCGTGAGCACGGCGTGGAGACGGCGACGGTGCATGATTATCGCGATGTGCTGTTTGGCGGGCACGCTCCGGAGCCGGATGATCACCTGCTGACGGACTGCAAGGCCAAGATGAAGGAGACAGGAGCAGCGATCGGCATTGCAACGGACGGCGATGCGGACCGTTTCGGGATCGTGGACCGCGATGGGACTTTTATTCAGCCGAATTACATCATCGCGCTTCTGTTTGACTACCTGGTGGAGACGCGCGGATGGCGGAATGGTGTGGCCAAGTCAGTGGCGACCACAAACCTGGTTAACGCGCTGGCCGAGCAACTTAAGATTCCGCTGTATGAGACTCCGGTTGGATTCAAGTACATCGGCGAGCTAATCAACGAGGACAAGATTGCGATCGGCGGCGAGGAGAGTGCGGGGCTGACGATTCGCGGGCATGTTCCAGAGAAGGACGGCGTGATTGCCGGGCTGCTGGTGACGGAGATGGTGGCGGTGAGGGGCAAGAGCCTGGGCGAGCAACTGAAGGGATTATTTGCGAAGGTGGGCGAGTTCTACCCCCACCGCGAGAACTTCCGCCTGACGCCGGAGGTCAAGGAGAAGTTTGTCGAGAAGGTAAAGACAGACCCCAAGACGCTGGGGCCGCACAAGGTTACGCAGATTGTGCGAACCGATGGCCTGAAGCTGATTCTGGATAACGGAGCGTGGGTTTGCTACCGGTTGAGCGGAACAGAGCCTGTGGTCCGCGTGTATACAGAGGCCCGCAAGAGCACAGAGTCGGAGGCGTTGAGCACGGTCGCGAAGAACTGGGTGCTGGAATAGGTTCTCCCACAGAAGATTTCTGATGCGAACTGACACAACTCTTCGCTGGTTGCGTCGATGATAGAAGTCTGGGCAAGAATCGACGGGGAGAAGCAATGTCTGCCGCAGGCAAGAATTCAGAGCAGGTGAAGGGCGGAGTGATCCAACGCGCCAGCGCGGTACTGTACCGTGTTCGGCGACGGATTGCCACGGGCCTGGGGATTGTGCTGGTACTGTTTCTTGCCTACCACGTAGTGTTTGGGCGCAACGGGCTGAACAACTACGAGCAAAAGCGCGTACAGAACCGGGAACTGCAAAAGCAGATCGAGTCGCTCGAACAGCAGAACCAGCAGCTGAAAGATCACGATGCGCGGCTTAAGAACGATCCGGACGCGATTGAGTTCGAAGCGCGCGAGAAACTGCACTATGCACGGCCCGGCGAAGTGATCTATACGCTGAATGACCAGCCGCAGACGGGGAACAGCAACACCGCTGCGGGCAGCACTTCCAAGTAAAGAGAATCTGCGTAGTACAAAATGGATTTTCCGGAAGAGGGGCCGCCGGAGAGTCTGGATTACTATTTGGAATATGGAGCTCGCCGCAAAAGCCTCTTTGCTCAGAGAGAAGATTCAGGAACTCGGAAGCGTACTGATCGCCTACTCGGGGGGGACTGACTCGGCCTTTCTTGCCTATGCTGCGCACCACGCTCTGGGCGCCAAGATGCTGGCGGTGATTGCGGATTCGCCTTCGCTGCCACGCGCGGAGCTGGAGGCCGCGCTGAAATTTACTGCTGAGCGTGGGATTCCAACACATATTCTGCAAACGGCAGAGCTTGAAAAGGCGGAGTATATCCGCAACGATTCGCAGCGGTGCTTCCACTGCAAGGACGAGCTTTTTACGGTGATGGAAGCGGCAAGAGCGGAGCTGGGATTTGAGCACCTTGCATACGGTATGAACGCCGATGATCGGGGCGAGTTTCGTCCGGGACAGAGGGCTGCCACATTGCATCATGCAAGCGCCCCACTCGCCGAAGCAGGGCTGACGAAGGCGGAGATTCGTACGCTTGCGCGCGTCGCCGGGTTAAGCCTGTGGGACAAGCCAGCGTCCGCATGCCTCTCCTCGCGGATTGAATACGGGCGGCCGGTAACGGCAGGGAACCTGATGCAGGTGGAGCAGGCGGAAGCGGCGATGCACCGGTTGGGTTTTCCGCAGGTGCGGGTGCGACACCACGGAGAACTGGCGCGAGTGGAGGTTGCGCGGGAGGATTTACAGCGCGCGCTGGATATGGCGATGCTGGACCAGATCACCGTGGCAGTACGCGCAGCAGGATTTCTTTATGTGACTCTGGATACGCAGGGGTACCGCTCAGGTTCCATGAATGCCGTCCTGCCGGTCTCAGAGGTTCTTCCCTTGTGAACAAGCATCACTGGTCTGATTGACAGAGCGGAGAGACAGAGCAGGTACAGGCTGGTTAGCGATGTGCCGAAACTATTGCGACGGGCTGGCGGCGTTCCATCGAGAGGCCGCGCTTGCTGGTGGAGCTGGCGCAACAGAAGCGGTATCTGTTGAGGCTGCTGTTGACCTGTCCTGATGACGGTATTCGTAAGAGACTTCCTTGATGGGCGAGTCCTCGGCGCTCGGCATTTCGGGAGCGCGCTCCTGGGCGAGAAGGACTCCGGGTTCAGCGTCTTTGTGGGGGTTGAAGACGGACTCCATGTGCGCACCGGGGTGAAAGCGGCCATCGCCAAAGTAGACAGCCACCATTCCACCGGCGACTGCTGGATGCAGGAACGCGAGTGGGACTGCGTACTTCTTGGTTTCGAGCAACGCTTCGAGCACGCCATGCACAGGCGTGCTGCGGTTGATGGTTCCCGGTACCTGAGGGATGACGAAGGTTGTGAAGTCGAGGTCTTCATGACGCCGTGCGTATTTTTCCAGCGAGTGCGCAGCTTGCTTCGGCGTCATCAGGCCGATGTCGATGATGAAGTTGCGGTGAATGGAGTGAGGGTAATAAAAGTTGAGAATCTTTTCGGCGAAGTTCGCGCAGTTGTTGAAGAAAATATTGAAGCGCCTGCGGTTTGAGTGGTCATTCAAGGCGGCAATCAGCGCATCGTCCTGCTGCGGAGTTGTTTCCACGGAGAAGCCGTAGATCTTGCGAATGTAGGCTTCACCGAGCAACTCTGTCCAGTCGCCATTCGGCGCCTGGCCGTCAGGTTCGTTCGGAACCAATTGCAGAAGGTGCTTGCGGCGGTACGAGTCGATAAGTTGCGCCACGAGCTTTTTATTGGCGTAAGCCGGAATCTGGCTCGGAGTATCGACGGCATAAAGATAGGGAAGCAGCGGCATCGCGATCCAGTCGTATCCGTCGACGCTGTTGTATCTGCTGATGACCACACCGGTCTCGCCTGGTTTGCACCTGCGCAGGTGTACGGGGGTTTCCGCGCAGACATCGCTCAGATAGATGGCGGCGTGGCCGGTGGGATTGATGGAACCGAAGTGGCCATAGGGCTCTTCCAGCAGCAGCGCGACCCTGCCGGCGTGCGCAGCGGCTGTGCTGAAAACGGTAAAAAAAGTAAGCAAGAGCAAGATCCTGTAAATGCGCTGCATCCTTCTCCTGAATCCGACATATTCACTGCGAAGTGCACTGCGATGTTTGCCAGCTTTCCAATCAACGGTGACTTACCTATTTGGTTGGATGTGCATTGTTGAGCTGAAAGCTGGATGGATACACTGCTTCTGACCCGAAATTCGTTGAAAAGACGTGGATTTTTTACACACGAAAGCAGATAAATTTTTCTTTGTTCCACAAGCTACAGATCGTGAGGCGGGGTTTAAGAGGCGGCATTTGCTGATAGGCTGAGAAATACGATGCCTCACGCGACATGGAAATCAGCCCAGACGTTGCTTATCGACGCCGACGACACGCTTTGGGAAAACAACATTTATTTCGAGCGTGCCATTGCCAGCTTTATCTCGTACCTGGACCACCACGAATATTCGCCAGAAGAAGTGCGGGAAAAGCTGAATGAGGTTGAGCGTGCGCATACGTCGCAGCACGGCTATGGAGTGGCCTCATTCCGCCGCTCGCTGGTGACCTGCTTTGAGTGCCTTTCGCCGGAGCCTATCACTGCAGAAAAGCACGAACGCATCGTGAGCTTTGCGCAGTCCATACTGGAACAGGAGATCGAACTGCTCCCGGGCGTGGAGACGACGCTGCCGCAGCTCGCCTCACGGCATCGCCTGATTCTGGTGACAAAGGGCAACGAGGCCGAGCAGAGGAGTAAGCTGGAACGCTCCGGATTGCGCGACTATTTCACAGCAGTGGAGGTTCCTCGCGAGAAGAACCCTGCAGCGTATTGTGCGGTGTGTGAGAGGCATATGCTGGCGCCGATGAATACATGGATGATTGGCAACAGCCCTCGTTCGGACATCAATCCAGCATTGGCTTCAGGGCTGCACGCGGTCTATATTCACCACCCAAACACCTGGGTCCTGGAGCATGATGAGCTTGATCCTGCGCCCGCGGGGCAGAGGTTGCTCGAGATAGAGAGTTTCCTGAAATTGGCGGAAATCTTCTAGAGATTGGGCCGGGCTGGGCGGGCAAATCGAAGGGTTGATTTTGTTATACTTCCAAAAGGACAGTTATTCACCGAGTGCGGAAGTGGTGAAATGGCAGACACACCATCTTGAGGGGGTGGCGCCGAGAGGCATGGGGGTTCAAGTCCCCCCTTCCGCACCAAATGTCCGCCATCTTGTTCGGGAGCAGGCGTGAGAGCTTCCGGGAAAAGCGATCCATGACCTTTCTTTACTATCTGTTTATTGCGGTCCACATCATCGTATGCCTGCTGCTGGTAGGCATCATTCTGCTACAGCAAGGCAAGAGCGCCGACCTAGCAGGAGCATTTGGCGGGCAGGGTTCACAGACGGCATTCGGCCCGCGCTCTGCCGCAACGCTGCTTACCAAGCTCACCATCTGGGGCTCTGTTATTTTTATGGTGACCTCAATCGGTCTTACGATCATGATGCAGAAAAACGTCGGCCGCCAGCACTCGGTGTTTGAAGGAACGAAGACGACGCAGAGTGTGCCGGCAAAGAAGTAGCAAGTGCGGCGATTTCAGAAGGGCAGGCCTAATGAGGCCTGCCCTTTTTAGTTGAGATGTGACCGCGGGCAATGCCCAGTCATCTATGTAGGTGAGAGCATACAGCAAGAGAGGGTTTGATGGCCGAAATAGACTTGGAACTCTGGCTGATTCGCCACGGGGAAACTGCGTGGAGCCTGAGCGGAGCGCACACGAGCCGGACGGATATTCCGTTGACCCAACGCGGACGGGAGCGTGCGCGCAAGATTGAGGAGTATTTGCGCGGGATAACCTTTTCGATGGTGCTCACAAGCCCTATGCTGCGCGCGCGGGAGACATGCGACATCGCCGGACTAGGGAAGCTGGCCGAGATCGACGATGATCTGATGGAGCTGAATTACGGAATTTATGAGGGCCGGACGACGAAAGACATTGAGAAGGACGTTCCGGGCTGGTCAGTGTGGACGAGCCCGCTGATTGACGGCGAGACGCTCGATCAGGCAGCCGAGAGAGCGAACCGCGTGATTGCCCGCGCTGTAACCAAGGGCGGCAGGGTCGCACTTTTTGCGCACGGGCATATCCTGCGCATCCTGGCTGCGTGCTGGATTCAGGCGCCGCCAATTACGGGCAGCCGGCTGGTGCTGGGCACAGGTGCGGTGAGTACACTGGGCTTTGAGCACGAAACGCGCGCCATTACTATGTGGAACCGGTCGCTGGAATAGTCAGACGCTCAGCGTGTGTGCGATTTATCGCTTCCGTGCTTGGAAGTCGCCCACCCCTCTTTGGTGGTCTGCCGCGAACGGCCGAGAGCCAGCGAGTTCTCCGGGACATCCTCTGTTATGCAGGAACCCGCTGCGATGTATGAGCCATCGCCGACTGTAAGAGGGGCCACCAGAGTTGAGTCGCTTCCGACAAATACCCGGTCGCCGATGAGCGTGCGGTGCTTGTGCACGCCGTCGTAGTTGCAGGTGATGACGCCTGCACCGATGTTGGAACCTGTCCCGATTTCTGTATCACCCAGATAGGTGAGGTGGTTGGCTTTAGAGCCCGGTCCCACTTTAGCCTTTTTGGTTTCCACAAAGTTGCCGATGTGTGCGCCCTCGCCGATATCGCTCTCCGGGCGCAGGTGCGAGAACGGTCCAATGAGTGCGCTGTGCGCAATGCGCGAGCCAACGATGACGCAACCCTGGCGCACCAACACGTGATCGTCAAGGGTGGAATCCTCGATTACAGAATAGGAGCGGATGCGGCAGTCCTCGCCAATTCTTGTTTCGCCCAACAACTGCACAAAGGGCTCGATGATGGTGTCTGCGCCCACTTCGACCGAGGAGTCGATCATGACGGTGTCAGGGCGGATGATAGTCACGCCATTGGCCATGAGCTTGCGCGCTGTTTCCATGCGCAGTTCGCGGTCGAGGTCCATCATTTCCGCGATGGTGTTTGCACCCAGCACTTCTGCGGCATGAGGCGCTTCAATGGCGACGACGCGCTCTCCAGCCTCAACAAGCAGACTGGCAAGGTCGGTCAGGTAATATTCGCCGTGCGCATTGTCGGCCCTGATTTCGCCAATGTGCGCGAAGAGAGGTTTGGTCTCAAAAGCGTAGATTCCGGAATTAATTTCGTGCAGATTTTGTTGTTCGGAACTGAGGGCCTTTTGCTCGATGATCGCCGCGACTTCGGGCGAACCGGGCTTTTGGCGTAACACGCGACCATATCCTGCCGGATCGTCGGGAGCCGCAGTCAGGATGGTCATGGCGGCGCGCTGCTCAAAGTGGAAATCGCGAAGGCGGGCGATGGTTTCCGGCTTGAGCAAGGGGACGTCTCCGGAGAGCACGAGGAGTGAGCTGTAGCCCTGCACGGCGGACTGAGCGACCTGGATCGCGTGGCCGGTACCGCGCTGCTCCGCCTGATGGACAAACTTGACGCCGGTGTCTTTCACGGCTGCCTCGACGTGGGAGGCTTCGTGTCCGATGACAACGAAGATGTCGTGTGGCGGGACAATCTGGCTGGCGCTTGCAATGACGTGGCGCAGGAGGGCCTTGCCGCCGATTTCATGCAAAACCTTGGCCCGTTTGGATTTGAGCCGTGTACCCTTGCCCGCCGCCATGATGACTATCGCTAATCTCATAGGAACAGAGTACAGCGTTTGGAGGGGACAGGCGTAAATGGGGTCGCCCGTCCCTGAAATGCTTTATTGCGCGCCTTGCTGGCCCATCTGCCTGCGCATGGCAGCGGGCATGGGGATGGTGATGTCGAGAGGCCTTACCGGGCCAAGGTCGAGGGCGGTCAGCGGTGTTCCGATGTTCGCTTGGTTGCCAACGACAAGGATGGCGAGCCGGGACGGATCAATGTACTTGTCTGCCACGCGCTGGAGGTCGGCGAGAGTCACAGCTTTGATACCGGCCTCGTATTTGGTCAGATAGTCGGCTGGATAGCCGTAGAACTCAAGCTCGGTGGCCCGGGCCAGCACCTTGTCCTTGCTGTCGTAATGAAAGATGAAGGAGTTGAGGAGCTGATCCTTGGCAGAGGCCAGCTCCGAAGCCGTGAAAGGTTCGGTTTTCAGTTCGTGAATCTCCTTGAGCATGGCCTGCGTGGTTTTGACGGTCGTCGCGCTCTTGGTCATGGCGATGGTATAGAAGATGCCCGGATGATCAAAAGACGCGCCATAGTTGCCGAAGACAGCATAGGCCAGTCCTTGCTTTGTGCGCACGTCCTGCACGAGCCGTGAGCCGAAGCCTCCCGAGAAAATTTCATTCATCACCGTAAGTGCGTAGAAGTCGGGATTGCGGCGTGTAGTTCCGAGGCCGAGGATCCAGATATTGCTTTGATCGATGTCGGTTTTGTTCACGAAGTAAACGCCGGGTTTCGGTCCCGCGAATTCGCCGGAGGGCTTGGGCCACGCAGGGCCGCGGGGAAGTCCTCCGAAGGCTGCGCGGAGCGACTTTTCCATTACGGCGAGGTCGAAGTCGCCCTCGACCGCGACGATTATGTTGTTGGGTACGACCGTCTTTGCATGCCACCCCTTGAGGTCGTCCAGCGTAATACCCATAACGGTTGCGATTTCAGGTTGCCGCGCATAAGGGCTGTCTTTGCCGTAGACGAGCACGGCTGCTTCGCGCGCGGCGATACCCTGGGCAGTGTCGTTGCGGCGCACAATGCCTGCGATTTCCTGCTGCTGCGCCAGGCGGAGCTTCTGCTCGTTGAACGCGGGATGCTCGAGCAGATCGACGGCAATGCCGAAGACCTGGTCCTCGTCTTTCGTAAAGCACGACCAGGCGACGGAGGTGGAGTCAATGTCTCCGTAAGTCTCCACGTTGGCGGCCTTGGAAGCGAGCAGGTCATCGAGCTGGTCTCCGCTTTGCGTTGCAGTGCCGCTGGTACGCCAAGCCTGACTATAGAGGTCGATGAGGCCAGTTTTGTCCGCAGGAACATCGCGCGAGCCGCCGCGAATGTTGATGCTGCCGTTGATAAAGGGGAGTTCGTGGTCGGGTTCTAGCAGGATGACCAGACCGTTTTTCAATTCGATGCGCGTGGGCTGCTCCGGGTGAAATGCGTGCAACGGCGGGACAGGGATCTTCTCCCACGGCGCCGGAGGCTGCAGCTTGCGGATGTCAGGCGGAATGGTAACGGTAGTTACTTGCGCGAAAAGAGGGCATGCGACGGAGGCGCAGAGCAGGGTAGCAGCGAAGAGGGAAGCGGTGCGGGACTGCTTCATCGCGCACCTCCCTTTGCCGGTGCTTGCGGCCCGGGCGAGGGTTGGGCCTGGGGCAATGCAGGAGGTTTGGGTGGAGGCTGATACTCGACCATGGCATAGGTGCAGTTGCTGGGGACAAAGATCTTATTGGCTACGCGCCGGATGTCGGCCTTAGTGACCGCGTTAATTTTGTTCAATTGCAGGAAGAGCTGCCGCCAGTCACCGTATCGCTCCTGATAGTATGCGAGTTCCTGGGCAATCCCCTGATTGTCCGCGAGGCCGCGCAGCAGGTCTGCACGCGCCCGCGTTTTGAACATCTCAAGCTCGGCGTCGGTCACGTCGGTGGTCTTCAGCTTCTCAATTTCCTTATTGATGGCCACACGCATTTCTTCCGGAGTGTGCCCGGCATTGGGCACGGCGAAGAAGGCAAAAAGATTGGGGTATTTATCTCCAGGAAAGTCGGTGAAACCCTCAGCATCGGCGGCGATCTGCTGCTTTTCAACAAGCGAGCGATAGAGGCGCGAGGTGCGGCCGTTGGAGAAGATATCCTGAATGGCGTCGTACACGGCGTCGTCAGGGTCGAGATAACTTGGCCGGTGGTAGCCCTCCAAAAAGAGCGGCTGCGTGGGCATTCTGAGAATGACGGACTTCTCCGCAACCTGTGGAGGCTCAACCGTGGTCATTGGCTCAGGCTTGGGCCCGGCGGGAATGGCACCGAAGTACTTCTCAAGCATGGACAGATCGGCTGGTGAGACATCGCCCACGACTGCAATGACGATGTTGGAAGGGACGTAATACTTTTTGTGAAACGCCGCGGCCTCGGTTGCTGTGATCTGGCTGAGCTCACTCATCCAGCCGACGCCGGGGCGTCCATATGGATGCGCGATGTAGGCTGCTGCAAGGAACTGCTCTTCAAGCAGGCCGATGGGATTGGAGTCGATACGCATGCGCCGCTCCTCCATGACCACGCTGCGCTCGCGATAGAACTGGCGCGGGACGGGGTTGGCAATGCGATCGCTTTCCATGTAAGCCCAGAGCTGAAGGCGGTTCGAAGGCATGCTCCAGAAGTACTGTGTAGCGTCCAGGCCGGTTTCAGCATTTACGCCGGAGGCGCCATTGGCCTCTGCGATCTCTGTAAATTCGTTTGGGATGACGTACTTGTTAGCTGCCTCCTCTGCGGCATCAAATTGGGCCTTCAATTCCTTGAGCTTTTCGGGATTGCGCCCAACACGCTTGCGGTATTCGGAGTCATAGGCGGCGTAGGTTTCCTCAACCTTAGCGAGCGCAATTTTCTCTGCGGGGTAGTCAGTGGTGCCGATGTCTTTGGTCCCTTTAAAGGCAAGGTGCTCGAACATGTGGGCAATGCCGGACTCGCCACTGGGGTCGTTGGCGTCGCCCACGTTCACCATTGTGAAGTATGAAAAGACCGGCGCTTCGGGCCGATCACAGATGATGAGCGTGAGTCCGTTGGGAAGCACTTTGACAGTGACACGCTTTTCGAATCTGGCCAGCTCGTTCTGCACGAGGCTCTGCGCCAGGCAGGGAACTGTCATCAAGACACAACATGCCAGCGTGAGCAAACGTCCAGCAGAAATTTTTCTCATGAGACCTCGAAGGAAGATGAAGTCGTAAATTGCGCCTGCGCGGCTTGCCTGCAAGTCGTAGTGTTTAAAAGCAGCCTCATAAGCAGACTTGCGGCTTCAGCATTGAGCTTGAGATCCGGTTCGACGGCGGGTCCTATGCGTGCCGTTGCGGCAAATTCAGGATTATGAGACAACTTCTACGCTAGTTGCAGTGATTCAGGGTGTCAAACGCGCTTCAGCATCGGCAAAAATCTGCCGCACGGATTCTAAATTGAAATAAATCATCCACCACAAGCCGACCAACGCCAGCAACCCATAGAGCGCTGCGAGTGCGAAGAGGATATTACCCACTGTGACGTGCGGGTTGCTGGGAATCGGCATCGAAGCCATCCCAGAGCGGACACGCAGGACCAAAACGCCAATCGCCATAATGGCAAAGACCAGAAAGTCCAGTAGCCCGAGGAGCACGATGGAGTAGCGAGCCCATATCCGCAACCGGAACAAACCGATGATGGTAAGCACGGCCAAAATTACGAGCGCGAGCACAAGCGCGTCCATACCGGCGGCGGCAACGCGGACAGTGGGGATACGGGGGATGAGCGGGCTTTGGATGACGAATTGAGCTATGAGTGCGGCGGCCGTCAGCAGGAGCCCTGCAAAGGCCATGAGCGCCAGGACTACGGCTGCGACGACAGCTCCGGCCGGCAAGTGCAATCGATCGTCAGTCATATGTGCAACAGGATACCGCCGCCTGCAACGTGTCTCATGCGAAAAATCCGTGACGGAGCATAAAGTGCCGCCGCTGTGGCAACGCATCGCATTGAACGAGGTGCGTTGACAGCCACTACCATATGAGATGAGTCAAACAGGAAGAAGGATGATGAGGAGGTTGAACTATGTCGTCGAATCCAGCGAGTGCGCCTCGTCAGCACGCATTTACAGGGCCAGCGGCGCCGCAGCTACCCGAACCATCGTATGCTGAACGCACGCGCACGCTGCTGTCGCTGAACCCGGTGGGGATGCTGTCTACGATTTCGCGCAAGCATCCAGGCTTTCCATTCGGCTCGCTGATGCCGTATGCGCTGGATGCGGCCGGGCGTCCAATTTTTTTGATCAGCAGCATGGCCATGCATACGCAGAACCTCAAGGCTGATCCGCGATGCAGCCTGTTTCTGGCGCAGGCAGCAGCGGACGGTGACCCGCTGGGAGCAGCGCGGGTGACACTGGTTGGGCGGGCCGAGACTGTGCCTGAGAGGGATCTTCCGCAAGTGCGAGAAACCTATCTTGCGCGGCATGAGAACAGCCGCTACTGGGTCGACTTCTCCGACTTCAGCTTCTTTCGCCTGGAGCCCGTGGATATTTATTACGTTGGTGGATTCGGGGTAATGGGATGGGTGGAGGCGGCGGACTACACGCAGGCAGCGCCTGATCCGCTGGCGGAATCCGCAGCGGGAATTCTTGCGCACATGAATGCCGATCATGCCGATGCCATGATTGTGCTGGCCTGGGCGCATGCGCACTTGGAAGCTAGCGAAGCCGCGATGACTTCCGTTGACCGGCTGGGCTTTACGTTGCGGCTGAAGACAGAGCAAGGGATGAAGGGTGCACGGATCAACTTTCCGAGCGAGGTCAGGACGACGCAGGAGACCAGGAAGGCACTGGTGGAGATGGTGCAAGCGGCCAGAGAGAATCGCGCTTGACCCTCTTTGCGATGGGTAAGTATTCTGCCCGCGCATCTGAACGGGAAGGAGAATCGGTGGCGGAAATTCGATATCCGCTCATGCGGAGGGCTGCGGTGCTGGGCGCGGGCGCCATGGGTTCGCGCATTGCAGCTCATCTGGCGAATGCTGGAGTGCCGGTGCTGCTGCTGGATCTGGCGCAGGCGGGGGCAGAACCCAGCCTGGCCGCGCGAGCGATTGCAGCATTGCTCAAGGCGAAACCAGCGGCGTTTTATGACCCTGCATCTGCTGCGTTGATTACAACCGGCGATTTTGACCACGACCTGCCGCAACTGCGTTCGTGCGACTGGGTGATTGAGGCGGTTGCCGAGAATCTCGCGATCAAGCAGGCGCTGCTGGAAAGGGTTGGGCTGCACCTGAACGCTGAGGCGATTGTGACGACCAACACCAGCGGCCTGTCTGTTGCAGCAATCGCGAAAGGAACTTCGCCCGAGTTTCGACGCAGGTGGTTTGGGACTCACTTCTTCAATCCACCGCGCTACATGTGGCTGGTGGAGATTATTCCTACGCCGGAGACAGACCCGGCGGCGACTGCGGCCATCGCGGAATTTGTTGACCTGCGCCTGGGCAAGACGGTCGTTTTCGCGAAGGACACACCGAACTTCATTGCGAACCGCATTGGAGTATTTGCCATGCTGACGGCCGTTCGCCTGATGCAGGAACAGGATCTGACGATTGAGGAGGTCGACGCGCTTACGGGCTCGGTGATTGGCTGGCCGCGTACGGGAACCTTTCGACTTGCAGACATGGTGGGCATTGATGTGCTCGTGCATGTGGCGAAGAATTTTGCCGAGGCGCGGAGCGGAGATTCCAGTGCAACGGAGCTTCCCGCATTTCTTGAGAGGATGCTGGA
>JASHUR010000030.1 GCA_030039895.1 Acidobacteriaceae bacterium
CTCGCTCCAGCATGCGAACGGAGAGCCTGGCAGGAATCTTCTGCCACTGATTTTGAAGGTCAGCCATTTCCCCGGAAGCGTTGGCGCTCGCAAAACACGCTGTGAGCCGCGCGCGCGCAATGTTGATATCATTCGCAATCCTCTCGGCCCGCGCTCGCACACTCAAGTTGGGATCAGGATAAAGCTCCAGGATTCTCCCAGAATCAGACAGCAACTGGTCGACGTATTTTCGATCTGCATCGCTTAGGTTCGCGAAGTCTGGTCGGCTCACCGCGCGCTCCAGCGCCTGGTTGGCCAGTTCAATTTGTCCAAGTGCGTATGCGGTTCTGCCCGCCCCTACATATGCTTCAATGGATGAGCCTCTGTGCCGCATCTGCGCACGATAGATCTCCAGCGCATCCGTTGGATCCTGCGCCTGTTCCATCAGCCCGGCAATCTCTATTTGCTTTTCGGGCATATTCAGAGCGTTGCTAGAAGCCGTTCTCAGTTCAGTTTGCGCTCGCCCGTAGTCCTTTCGGCTGATCAGATACCCCGCCAACTCCAATCGCACAGACAAACGCTCCAAATAGCCGTTTCGCACCCATGTTCCATCCAGCGCCCGCTGGTAGTGCTCCTCGGCCAGTTCCGCATTGCCCTGCTTGGCCGCCAGTCTCGCCAGTTGCAGGTGGATCATCCCATTACCGGGCTGTGTTTCAAGCAGTGAGTTAAAGTATGCCGTTGCTTCCAGATCCCGGTTGTCCGCGGCCAGCGCCATTGCCAGCTCTACTTCAAGGTCCCGTTGACCTGGCGCGTATTGCAGTGCGGAACGCAGGGCGTTAATGGCTTGATCCGGATGTCCTCTACTCAGCTCGCGCTCCCCCACTGCCCGCCAGCGTCGCGCCAGAACGTCGCGATGTCGCGCGAATGAGGCGAACAGGAAATACGTAAGGACCCCGATCATTACTGTAATTAGGGTCAAAGTGAAGAGTGCAATGAAATCCCGCACGATCAGCTTTCGCTTTTCTGCCCGTTCTTCAGCCGTAAGCGGGGGATGTACCTCGAAAACATCCATCCTTATTACCTTACCGTTTCAAGATGCGCACGGCCAACTATGAAAACTCTGGATTCGCCCCCCAAGCGCATGCCGAGTTACGATCGAGGGTGCCATGATCCTCCCGCCGAATTTGAACAACCAACTCTCCACGCGGACCCACGCATGACCCCAGACTCCATTCTTCAACTTCTTGAAAGCATCCAGAGCGGAGAAACCACTCCTGCGGACGCCCTTTCCCGGCTTTCCCGCCTGCCCTTTGAGGACACCGGCTTCGCCAAAATCGATCACCACCGCAGCCTGCGCCTCGGCCTGCCCGAGGTCATCTATGCTGCGGGCAAATCTCCTGAGCAGGTCGCCGATATCTTTGCCCGCATGGCCCAGACTGGCGGCAGTGTAATCGCCACTCGCGCCGGTGTTGATGCCTTCGCCGCGGTGAAGGAGGCTGTGCCGGGCGCTGAATACCACCAGGTGGCTCGTGTCATCGGTTTGTCCGCTGCTTCTCCGCAGCCCCCGGCTGGCCGGATCGCCGTCGTCTGCGCCGGTACTAGTGACCTGCCTGTCGCGGAGGAAGCAGCCGTTACCGCCGGATATCTCGGTCTTGAGGTTGATCGCATCGTCGACGTCGGCGTTGCCGGGCTGCATCGCATCCTATCCCAAAGCGATGTCCTTTCCCGCGCCCGCGTCGTCATCGTCTGTGCAGGAATGGAGGGCGCGCTGCCTAGCGTGGTCGGTGGCCTGGTCGCGGCTCCGGTCATCGCCGTTCCAACCAGCGTGGGCTATGGCGCCGCCTTTGGAGGAGTCGCCGCTTTGCTCGGCATGCTCAACTCCTGCTCGCCCAACGTCTGTGTTGTCAACATCGACAATGGCTTCGGTGCAGCCTACGTCGCCGCCATGGCAGTCCGTCAGTAAACTAGCGCAAATTTCATCCCCGCTGCGCCATTCAATGGCCCGAGGGCTTCGTCGCGTTGCCTTTGTAACACCCCTTTAACCTGCTTACACCGTTGTCTTTATTAGGTTATTCATCGTGTATTCGCAGAATATTCACATTCAACTGAGAGCCTACCGCTATTGAGTGAACCTACGGCGCAGCACTTATTTGTACTCCCCGTACAGGAAGTGGTTGGTTTGTTGCCGTCTGCCCGGAAATGTTTGCTTGGACATGAATTAACCCACGGCTCCCGGCGTCTCAAAAGTGCTTGGAGATAGCAACTTAAACACAATAGAGAGAGGCAAAATGATCGCAAAATGGAAAGCGCCTGCAGGTCTGCTGCTGGTTTTCACGCTTGCCGCGGGAAACGCTCAGACCACTGATAGCGCGAGCACATCAGCCACTAGGAAGACCGTGCATCATACCCGTCGGACTGAGAGACGGCCTTCCGTTGAGTCACAAATCGAGCAACTTCGCGAAGACATGAACGCGCAGCGTTCGCAGATTGAC
Organism: Acidobacteriaceae bacterium; assembly: GCA_030039895.1. GTDB lineage: Bacteria > Acidobacteriota > Terriglobia > Terriglobales > Acidobacteriaceae > Silvibacterium. The sequence goes on from JASHUR010000030.1 coordinate 2,472, forward strand.
GCACTCAGACAGCAGCTTTCCGAGCGCGACGCTGAACTGCAAAGGGCACAGCAAGACGCCGCTGCGGCTCAGGCTGCCGCTCAACAGGCCCAGCAGGCCGCCCAGTCTCAGCAGGCGGCGGTGGAAGCAAACAACCAGTCAGTCAGCAACCTCCAGAATGCAGTCGCTGACCTCAAGACCAGCACCACAAGCGCGGTTGCTGGAGTCCGGAGGCAACAGGCAAGACTCCGGAAGCAGGTCGAACATCCCGACGCCATCAATTACAAGGGTGTCACCATCTCGCCAAAAGGAAGCTTCATTGAAGCCGCCACTGTCTATCGCAGCGCAGCCACCGGCGGTGGCATCAACACAGCGTTGACCAGCATTCCACTGCAGGACTCCGGACAGGCGCAGACGAGCGAGTTCTTCGGATCAGGCCGTCAGTCGCGCATCGCCCTCAAGGGAACAGGCAAACTCGACAACGTCGCAATGACCGGCTACTACGAGATGGATTGGCTGGGCACGGGCATTACTTCGAACAACAACCAATCCAACAGTTACGTCGTCCGCCAGCGTCAGCTTTGGGCGCGCGCAGCCTTCACCAATGGCTGGAACGTCAGCGGCGGCCAGATGTGGTCGCTCACGACGGAAACCACGCATGGTCTGGATAACGGGACAGAGATTCTGCCCGCCACCATCGACCCGCAGTACACCGCCGGCTACGTATGGAACCGCCAATACGGTTTCCGCGTGACCAAGGACTTCGCCAACAAGTTCTGGATTGGCGCATCGCTCGAGAACGATCAGGCTCTTCCCGGCGGCACCGAACCGACGAACGAGTTCATCGGTTCTGCCGGTACCGGGGGCGGCCTCTACAACTCCACGGCAAACTACTCCTTTAACCTCGCCCCTGAGATCGTCGCCAAGCTGGCTTGGGAGCCTGGTTGGGGACACTGGGAACTCTTCGGTGTGGCGCGCTTCTTCCGCAATCGCATCTACCCCAACGCAAGCGCTACGCCCCCCAGCTCCGCCGGGGCCTACAACGATGACGTCACAGGCGGCGGTATCGGCGGCGGCTTCCGCGTTCCCTTTGCCAACAAGAAGCTGAGCGTCGGCCTCAAGGGACTCTGGGGTGACGGCACGGGCCGTATGGGCGATTCGACCATCGCGGACTTGACCTTCCACAATGATGGCCAGATCTCTCTGCTGCACACCTTCTCCGCGCTCGGCACCGTTGAGGCAAGCCCGATCAAGCGCCTCACCATGTACTTCAACTACGGCGGCGACTACGTGGGCCGCGATATCCTGGATGGCGGCACAGCTGGCTACGGCCTCTACACAACCAACATGAGCGGCTGCACCACCGAAGGGCTTCCTGGCGGCGTCTATACTCCTGCCAGCACCGGCACTTGCAAAGGCAACAACAAGGACGTTCAGGAGTTTACCTCCGGTTACTGGTACAACTTCTACAACGGCCCGAAGGGTGTGTTCCGTTATGGCCTCCAGTACAGCTATCTCGAGCGCGACCTCTGGTCGGGCACTGGCGGTACAACCAACCCCGGCGGGGGAGCGAAAGGTACTGACAATGTCTTTGAGACCTCCCTCCGTTATTACCTTCCTTAACCTGAGCACAGCCACCAAAGTAAAGAGGGCATCCGCAAGGATGCCCTCTTTACTTTGGTCTAAGGCTTATCACCGGGTAAAGCTCTCCCTTCAGTCAAACCCGGCCTCTTGTAAAGTTAGAGAATCGCCCTGGGATGTCTTTAGGTGCCGGCGTCCTTCGTGCTTTGAAAAGTTCAAATCAGCGTGTCAGGCTGGTCCCCTCCCTTGCACAACTGCGGCTTACCTGAGTAATTTATAGGAATTAGGGAATTGCTGCGATGCCCCACATCGCGGGTATCCTGAACGTAAGTGACGAGTCGTTGACCTGCTTCAATT
>JASHUR010000290.1 GCA_030039895.1 Acidobacteriaceae bacterium
CGAGTTTCGACGGAGGTGGTTTGGGACTCACTTCTTCAATCCGCCGCGCTACATGCGGCTGGTGGAGATTATTCCTACGCCGGAGACGGACCCTGCGGCGACTACGGCCATCGCGGAATTTGTTGACCTGCGCCTGGGCAAGACGGTCGTTTTCGCGAAGGACACACCGAACTTCATTGCGAACCGCATTGGAGTATTTGCCATGCTGACGGCCGTTCGCCTGATGCAGGAACAGGATCTGACGATTGAGGATGTCGACACTCTTACGGGCTCGGTGATTGGCTGGCCGCGTACGGGAACCTTTCGACTTGCAGACATGGTGGGCATTGATGTGCTCGTGCATGTGGCGAAGAATTTTGCCGAGGCGCGGAGCGGAGATTCCAGTGCAACGGAGCTTCCCGCATTTCTTGAGAGGATGCTGGAGCGGCGCTGGCTGGGCGACAAGGCAGGACAGGGATTCTACAAAAAGGAGGGCGACGCACGGCTGTCGCTTGACTGGAAAACGCTCGAATACCAGCCGGCGCAGCGTCCGAAATTTCCTTCGATTGAGATGGCGAAGAACGCAGCAACGCTCGGCGAGCGTCTGCGTCTGATTCTTTCGGGCGATCCGGCAAAGGACAGAGCGGCGAGGTTTTTGATACCGCTGCTTACCGGGATTTGGAGCTACGCGGCGCAGATCCAGCCGGAGATTGCCGACTCGCCTGCGGACGTCGACCGCGCCATGCAGGCGGGGTTCAACTGGGAGATGGGCCCGTTTGCGATGGCTGCATTAGCGGACGGTGGAGAACCGCTGAAAAGCGCAGCCGCGAAGCCTGCGCAGAGCGTTGTTCGGAGCAATCCTGGTTGCTCGCTGATCGACATGGGCGATGATGTCGCACTGCTTGAGCTGCACTCTCCCAAAAACGCAATCGGGGATGATATTGTTTCGCTGGTGACGCAGACGCTTGCGCCTGGCTCCGAAGCGGTCCGCAACTCTCAAGGTTTTGTCATCGCGTCGCGCGCAAGCGACTTTTCAGTTGGCGCAAACCTGATGCAACTGCTGCTGGCCATGCAGGAGGCGGAGTGGGACGAAGTTGATTTTGCCGTGCGGGCGTTCCAGCGCATGACTGCGGCAATCAAATTTTGTCCGCGGCCTGCGGTTGTTGCGCCTTTTAATCTTTGCCTGGGCGGAGGCACGGAGATGGCTCTGCATGCCGCGCGCCGTCAGCCGCATGCGGAGCTGTATATGGGGTTGGTGGAGAGCGGAGTGGGGCTGGTTCCGGCGGGTGGAGGCACCAAAGAGATGGTAATGCGCGCGGTTGATGCCGCGCGGTCTGCGTCGAGGATTGATGCGGCGGAGAGTCCGATCAGATTCGCGCAGTCCGCGGAGTATCAACGTGCACTGCGGCAGAGGTTCGAAACCATGGCCATGGCGAAGGTCTCGACTTCAGCAGCAGAGGCGCGCGGCTTTGACTTTCTGGCGATGGATGACTGCATTACGATGAATCGCGACCGCTTGCTTGATGATGCACGCGCGGCAGTCGTCGCCTTGTCTAAGGCCGGCTACGCGGCGCCGCAACCGCGCACGGTTCCGGCGGGCGGTGAGGCGGTGCTGGCGAACCTGAAGCTAGGAGTGCATTTGATGAGGCAAGCCGAGTACATCAGTGAGCACGATGCTAAAGTGGCTACTCAGATCGCGCGTATATTGTGCGGCGGAGCTGCGACTCCGGGCACGCCGCTGACCGAACAGATGTTGCTCGATCTGGAGCGAGAGGCATTTCTTTCGCTGTGCGGTGAGCGCAAAACGCAAGAGCGGATTGCATATACGCTGAAGACGGGTAAACCGTTGAGGAACTAGTTTTGACAGGCCGAGCACCGAAATCCCTGGGAATCTGCCGTGACTGACCGCCGGACTATTTTCGCCGCCTTTTGCCTGCTTGCCGTTGCGGCTTCGGCACAGGCGGTTTTGGGGCCGCTGTCGCACACAGAGCGGATCGAATCGGGAACTATGCCTTGTCCTACTCAGCCGCAGCCGGACAATCGTCTTCATGAAGGACTTGTACCGGGACCGGTAATGTGTCACTACCGAATTCGCCTGTTGCCTGTCGCCTCATTTCCTCAGCTTCCGGAGGTTGTTGTGCGGGAGCTCGATGAGAAGGGATGCATGATTCCGCAGACGTATGAGGCACATGGGCCGGAGAATGTGATCAGCGGGTCGTTTGAGAAGCCGGGGAGCAATGACTGGGCCGCGCTGTGCTCGGTGAAAGGCATGACGACGCTGTATGTTTTCTTCCAGTCGGATTTTTCTCATCCTATACAGTTGCGCCATCAGCCGGACAACAAATGGCTGGGAGTGGAGTGGTCGTTTGCTTACGGCTCGGCGTGGGGCATTCTCACGGTTCCGGCAAGGGTGATGCCACGCGCGGACAATCTGGACCACGACGGGATCCAGGACGCGTTCGTTGAACAGTCCTCGGTGATCCACTATTACGACCACGGCCACTGGACGAGTTTGAACGGCGACGACTAGCGGCCAGTCCAGCAGGAACTACGATATCTTCAAGAGCGATGCCTGACGTTTACATTACCGCTGTTGTTCGTACTGCTGTGGGCAAGGCCCCGCGAGGCGCTCTGGCGACTACGCGGCCGGACGAGCTTGCCGCGGCCGTGTTGCGAGCGGCGCTGGATCGGGTTCCAAAGCTTGATCCGCAGGAGATAGGAGATGTGATTCTGGGGTGCGCGATGCCGGAGGGCGAGCAGGGAATGAACGTGGCGCGGATTGCAAGCTTGCGCGCCGGGCTTCCGGTAGAAGCTTCGGCCATGACGATCAACCGCTTTTGCTCGTCGGGCCTGCAGGCGATCGCATTGGCGGCGGACTCGATCCGAACGGGCCGAGTACAGGCGGCGATCGCTGGAGGCACAGAGTCAATGAGTATGGTGCCGATGGAAGGCAATAAGTTCAGCGCGAATCCCTGGCTGATTGACCACTATCCGGATGCTTATCTCTCAATGGGACTAACGGCGGAAAACCTGGCCCGGAAATATGAGATTACGCGAGAGCAGGCCGATGCGTTTGCGCTTGCGAGCCATCAGAAGGCCCTTGCTGCGATTGCTGAAGGGAAGTTCGAAGAAGAGATTGTGCCGGTTATGGCTGGAGGCAAGGAGTTCAAGGTTGACGAGGGACCGCGTGCGGATACCTCCGCCGATGCGCTGGCGAAGCTGAAGCCGGCTTTTCACGCCAAAGGGACGGTCACGGCGGGGAATTCGTCGCAGACGTCAGAGGGCGCCGCAGCGGCGGTGCTGATTTCAGAGCAGCGAGCAAGGGAGCTTGGAATTGAGCCGATGGCGCGATTTGTCAGCTTTGCGACCGCCGGATGCGCCCCAGAGATAATGGGCATCGGGCCGGTGGCTGCGATTCCAAGAGCGCTGAAGCTGGCCGGGCTTACGCTGGAGCAGATAGACCTGATTGAGCTGAACGAAGCGTTTGCGGCGCAGGCGCTGGCGGTGATTGCCCAGGCCGGACTTGATTCCGCCAAGGTCAATGTCAATGGAGGGGCGATTGCTTTGGGGCATCCGCTGGGTTGCACAGGGGCGAAGCTGACGGCAACCATCCTGCACGAGCTGAGGCGGCGCAAGCTGCGCTATGGACTTGTGACAATGTGCGTGGGCGGAGGCATGGGCGCGGCGGGAGTGGTTGAGAACCTGAGCCAGTGAGCAGAAAAGTGAACAAAGTCGGCCGGCATACAGTCGACCTTGCTGAGATAACAATATGAGCGGCGCCAGCTTTCTTCTTAACGAAACCGATCCCGCGAACATTTTTACGCCCGAGGACTTCACCGAGGAGCAGCGGCAGATCGCAGCGACGGCGGCTGATTTCGCGGCGAACGAGGTTTTGCCTGCTGCTGCTGACATCGAGGCGAAGAACTTTGACGTAACGCGGGAGCTGCTGAAAAAGGCCGGGGAGCTGGGGCTGATGGCGGTCGATGTTCCCGAAGCCAATGGCGGTTTGGCGATGGATAAGGTTACATCCGCCATTGTCGCCGACCGCATGTCGATGCTGGCGAGCTTCAGCGTGGCTTTTAGCGCGCATGTGGGCATTGGAACCCTGCCGATCGTATGGTACGGGACAGAAGCGCAGAAGCAGAAGTATCTGCCGAAGCTGGCAGCCGGCGAGTGGCTGGCAGCCTATGCGCTGTCTGAGGCGAGCAGCGGGTCCGACGCCATGAACATTCGTACGCGCGCTGTGAAGGACGGGGACCACTACGTTCTTAACGGCGAGAAGATGTGGATCACCAACGCGGGATTTGCGGATCTGTTCACTGTCTTCGCAAAGATCGTCGATCCGGCTGAGCCCGACCTGGCCAAAGCGAAGATGTCAGCGTTTCTGATTGAGCGATCTACGCCGGGGCTGACAGTCGGCGCAGAGGAGCACAAGCTCGGCATCCGCGGATCGTCTACCTGCCCTCTGATTTTGAACGACTGCCGCATCCCCGCGGAGAACCTTCTGGGCGAGCCGGACAAGGGCCACCATATTGCGTTTAACATTCTGAACATTGGGCGATTCAAGCTGGGTGCGGCCTGCATTGGAGGTGCGCGCACTTCGCTGGCAAACGCGATTCAATATGCGCGCGACCGCAAGGCCTTCGGCAAGTCGATCACAGAATTTGGACT
>JASHUR010000031.1 GCA_030039895.1 Acidobacteriaceae bacterium
CCGGAGATTGAGATTTTGAAGGAGAGAAAAACCATCATGCGTAAGACAAAACTCTGGCTAGCGTCGCTGATTGCGGCCCTGCTCGTCATCGCCGCCGCGCCATCGCTTCTGGCCCAGGCCCCGGCTACCGCCAAGGTACATGGCCACGTCAATGACCCGCTCGGCATTGCCATGCCCGGCCTCCAGGTCAAGCTCAGCACCGACGGTCAAACCACCAAATACAGCTTTACCACCGATGACAACGGTGACTACAGCGGCTCGGGTGTCGCTCCCGGGACCTATTACTTCACCCTCTACAACACGAAGAATCAGCCCGTCGATCAGATGCGCGACATCATCATTGCCGCCGGCGGCGACCAGGCAGTGAACTTTGATCTGTCACGGCCTGAGTACATCGCCAAGATGAGCCCTGAGGAAAAGAAGGCGTACGAGGAAGCGAAGAAAGCCAACGAGGGCATCAACAAGGAAAACGCACAGATTAAGAACCTCAACGCCGACCTCAAAAAGGCCCGCGAGGACAATGACGATAAGAACTATGCTGATGCTGACCAGCTCATGACCCGCGACACCACACTGAAGCCAGACGCCGCGGTTCTCTGGGTCGAGCTTGGCCGTGCACAGGAGGGCGAAAAGAAGTTCCCTGAAGCCGCTACCTCGCTCCAGAAGGCCATCAGCGTCGATGCCGCCGCCAAAAAGCCCAACATGGACATCGAAGCCGCCGCGGAAAACACGCTCGGCGAGGTGCTCGCCACGCTCGGCAAGACGCCGGAGTCCCAGGCCGCCTATGAGGCTGCCGTCAAGGACGACCCCAAGAACGCCGCCATGTATTACGGCAACGAAGCCATCATGATGGACCGTGCCGGCAATATTGACGCCACTGTCGCCGCTGCTGACAAGGCCATTGCGGCCAATCCCAACAACCCGATTCCCTATTACCTGAAGGGCAAGGCCCTCATCAACCGCGCCACGGTCGACAAGAGCGGCAAGATCGTCGCGCCTCCGGGCTGTGCCGAGGCCTACGAGAAGTACCTGGATCTGGCACCCAACGGCCCCTTCGCGAACGACGCCAAGTCCATCCTGGCGCAGCTGGGAACCAAGGTGGAGTCAAAATACCGGTCGAAATAAGCTCCACTCTTCATCCCTCACAACAAGGACGCTCCCAGCGAGCGTCCTTCGTTTTTGTCTACAATGCTGCTCGTGGGCTCTTCCGTTCTCAGTTACGGCGATGCGATGCACACGGTCGGCGAACACGCACTTACGCTGACTCCTTCAGTCCTTGAGTACGTTCCCCTCCTCGACAGCCTTCGCCGCATTCTTGCCGAGCCTATTCACGCAGACCGTGATCAGCCTCCCTTCGCCCGGTCTACGCGCGATGGCTTCGCCCTGCACTCTGCCGATCTCCCAACGGGCGCGCCGCTCGCCATCATCGGACGCCTCCGCGCCGGAGAAGCCTGGAACGGCCTGCCCCTTGCGACCGGTCAGGCCATCGAAATCATGACCGGGGCTCCGGTTCCAGCCGGAGCCGACTGCGTCCTTATGGTCGAGCACGCCACGGTTGAAGCGGCCGCAGGGACGCTTTCCGTCACGTCCTCACGCAGCCTGTTGCCGGGTGAAAACATCGTCCCTGCGGGCGCTGAGGCCCGCGCCGGAGACACCCTCGTCCATCCTGGCGTCCGCGTTGGCCCTCAGCACATCGCGCTCGCCGCTGCCTGCGGATACGCAACCGTCACCGTCCACGCCCAGCCGCGCGTCGGCGTACTCGCCACCGGCGACGAACTTGTCCCCATTAACCACCAGCCGCTGCCCTTTCAGATCCGCAACTCCAACAGCTATTCGCTCGCTGCGCAGATCAGTCGTTGCGGGGGCATTCCCATCATTCATCCGCCCGCGCACGACAGCCTTGAGGCCAGCCAGTCCGGCATTTGCGCCGCCCTCGACTGCGATCTGCTCATCCTCTCAGGCGGAGTCTCCATGGGGAAATATGACTTCGTCGAGCAGGCGCTCGCCAAACTCGGCGCAGAGTTCTTCTTCACCGGAGCACGTATCCAGCCAGGACGCCCCATCGTCTTCGGTCAGCTCGCTGCGCCTTCTGGAAAAAAACTCCCCTTCTTCGGGCTTCCCGGCAACCCTGTCTCCACGCTCGTTACGTTCACTCTTTTCGCCGCGCCCATCCTTGGCGCGCTCGCCGGACAAACTAACCCCGGCCCGCACTTTGCTCAGGCCCGCCTCTCGCAGCTTGTTGAGGCCAGGTCCGGCCTCACGCGATTCCTGCCCGCATATCTCGAATCCAATGTCACCGGCGCAACCATCCGGCCCATCCCCTGGCACGGCTCCGGAGACCAGTCCGCAGCAGCAAAGACCAACTGCTTCCTCGTTGTCCCCGAGGACATCGCATACGCGGCCGGAGACGTCGCTACCCTACTTCAGCTCTGACGCGCCCGAAACGATAATCTACTGGTATGAAGAAGCTCTCGCATTACGACAGCAAAGGCCGCGCCCGCATGGTCGACGTCAGCGCCAAGCCCGCCACGCACCGCACCGCGCAGGCGCGCGCCTTCGTCGCCATGTCTGCCAGGGTGCTCAGGGCGCTGCCCGCCAACCCCAAGGGCAATCCCCTTGAGATCGCGCGCATCGCCGGCATTCAGGCCGCCAAGCGGACATCGGAACTCATCCCCATGTGTCACCCACTCTCGCTCACACACGCTGATGTGACGGTAAAGGTCGTCAAAGGCGGCATCCGAATCACCGCCTCCGCCGCGACCACCGCGCCCACCGGAGTCGAGATGGAAGCCCTCACCGCTGCCTCCGTCGCTGCGCTCACGCTTTATGACATGTGCAAAGCGCTCGACAAGGGCATTGTGATCCGCGAAGTCCTGCTTGAGAAAAAGACCGGAGGCAAAAGCGGAGACTACACAAGGTAGCCGGCCGCCAACAGCCAGTAGAAGACCTTCTTCTCATCCAACGCTCTTGCCTCTTGCCTCTTGCCTCTTGCCTCTTGGCTCTTGGCTCTTGGCTATTGGCTATTGGCTATTGCCTGTTGGCTATTGGCTCACAGCCAGATACACCCCGAACCACTCGTGCTCGTCCGTCCAGCATCGCTCCATCCTGAAGCCCGCCGGCTCCACAATCTCCGCAATGCTCTCCGCCGTGAATTTGTAACTGTTCTCCGTGTGAATCGTCTCACCCGCGGCAAAACGCGCCTCAAGGTCCAGCGCCGGGACCCGCACCGTCTGCGCCGTCACGCTCTCCAGATAAATCTCAATCCGCGACTCCGGCTCATTCCATCGCGCCCTGTGCCGGAACAGCTTCGGGTTGAAATCCGCGCCCAGCTCGCGATTGATCCGCACCAGCATGTTTTTGTTGAACTCGGCCGTAATTCCGGCCGCGTCATCGTAGGCGCGCAGCAACGTCTGCCTGTCCTTCACGTGGTCCGCGCCCAGCAGCAGCCAGTCTCCCGGCGATAGTCTGCGCCGCACCTCGCACAGCACATTCGTCGCATCTTCCGGCTCAAAGTTTCCAATGCTTGACCCGATATACAGCACCATCCGCCGCTGCTCGTCACACCGGATCTCAGCAATACCGCCGGTATAGTCTCCAACGCGCGGAGCCACGCGCACGCCCGCAATCTCGCTCTCCAGCTTTCTCTTCGCCTCGGCCAGCGCGGTCTCTGACACATCAATCGGAATATAGTGGACCGCTCCCTGCTTGTGCACGGCGGCCCGCAGCAGCAGCCCGGTCTTCGCCGCGGTGCCTGCGCCCAGCTCAATCATGGTCAGCGCGCTGTCGCTCGCGCATCCGGCGTACTCCAGAATCTCCTCACCGTACCTGGCAAAAATGCCGCGCTCGGTGCGCGTCAGATAGTACTCCGGCAGCCGCGTAATCGCCTCAAACAGCCGCGATCCCGCATCGTCATAAAACAGCCACGGCGAAAGCCTCTTCGGCGTCGCCGTAAGTCCGCGATATACCTCCGCGCCCACCGGAGAGCCTGCAACCTCCGGTATTGTCAGAATTGAGGAAAGAATGTCCATTGAGTACGCCCATTAATTCACTTGGTTGGCCAGCCGCACTCCGCTGAACTGCCAGCGCGACGCAGGCGAGAAAAAATTCCGGTATGTGCTGCGAATGTGCGACGCCGGAGTCACCGCCGACCCGCCCCGCAGCACCATCTGGTTGACCATAAATTTGCCGTTGTACTCGCCCAGCGCGCCCGGCAGTGCCGCATACCCCGGATAGCCCAGGTACGCGCTCGCCGTCCACTCCCACACATCGCCGAAAATCTGATGCAAACCCTCGCCGTCCTTCGCTGCCGCCGGATGCAGCACCTCCGACTCCAGCAGATTGCCCTCCACCGGCAGCCCGCTCGCCGCAGTCTCCCACTCGGCTTCCGTCGGCAGCCGCTTGCCCGCCCAGCGCGCAAACGCGTCCGCCTCAAAATAGCTCATGTGGCACACCGGAGACGCCAGCATCTCCCGCAAATCCGCAGCGCCGCGCAGCGTAAACACCCGCCACTCGCCGTCAGCTTCAAACCAGTACAGCGGAGCCTTCCATCCCTGCGCGCGCACCGTGTCCCATCCTTCTGACAACCACAACTCCGCGCGCTCGTATCCGCCGTCGCGCATAAAGTCCAGATACTCCCCGCAGGTCACCAGCCGCGTCGCCAATGCAAACGGCTCCAGATGCACCTTGTGCCGCGGCTGCTCATTGTCAAAGCAAAATCCTCTGCCGCCTTGCCCGATCTCCACCAGCCCGCCGTTATACTCAACCCACTTCACAGGCGGAACATCACCCGCGCTCGGCAACGCGCCTTCGCGATACGCCGGATGCAGCGGATTCGACCAGAACGCATTCTTGATGTCGTATGCCAGCAGTTCCTGGTGCTGCTGCTCGTGGTGCAGGCCCAGCTCCACGCGCTGCGCAGCTTCGTCGCTCACTCCATCCTCGATCCACCGCTCCATCGCGGCATTCACATGCCGCCTGTATGCAAGAATCTCGTCCAGCGAAGGCCGGGAGAACGACCCGCGCAGCTTCTTCACCGGCTGGTCAGATACGGCGTTGTAATAGCTGTTAAAGAGCCAGTAAAAATCAGGATGGAATGGCTTGTAATCAGGTACGAATTCCCGCAGCAGGAACGTCTCAAAGAACCACGTCGTATGCGCCAGGTGCCACTTCGCCGGGCTCGCCTCCTCACATGACTGCACCATCATGTCTTCAGGGGTAAGCGGCGCGCACAGCTCTTCCGTCTTCCTCCGCACGCTTCGGAAGCGCTCTGCCGGCCCGGAAAAGCGGTCGCCTGTACGCGGTTCCTCGATCAGACTCTTTCTCACAACCTTTCTCCCTATTAATTAAGAGTCGTACCGTTATCCTGTGTTGCCTCGTGCCCGTCAACCTCGCTCAAACGTTCCATCATACCGAAGACAAATGAACCCAATTCCTTATGGGATGTAATTGAGGCCTTGAGGTTGCACAAATCACGCGGTTCTGCGTCCCGTCGCTTCCTTATGCCGTCTATTCCGGCAGACTCCTCCGGATCTTTGCGCGATACTTGTCATAATCATGAAAACGCTCCGCCGCCTCGCCGCTCCGCTTATCGCCGCTGCTCTGTTCCTGCCTCAGATCCACGCGGCTGTGCCACTCGCCGGTCAGGACCAGTCTCAGGGCCAGTGGGTCGGCAACTCGCAGGACTTTGAGGCACACAGCGTTCGCGGAGACATCACCGCCATCTCCGGCAACAACATCACCGTCAAAACGGACGACGGCCAGACCTGGTCGGTCGCCACCAGCGCCAACACCCGTTTCCGCAAGCAGCGCGACCTCATCAAGATCAGCGACCTCCAAGTTGGAGACATGATCGCCGCCATCGGCGATAAAGACCCCAAGGCCAAAACCATCGGCGCAGTCTTCGTCATGGTTATTGACAAGCAGCGCTTCGAGCAGATGCGCGCCGACTTTGGCAAGACCTGGACTGCCGGCATCGTTCAGTCCATTAACGGCACCAACATCATCGTCAAGCGCCCTGACAACGTCACCCAGACCGTCGCCGTCGACGAAAACACTGAGTTCCGCCGCCGCCGCGAAGACATCATCCTGCCCGACATCAAGCCCGGCGACCACATCACCGCGCGGGGCGCAATCAAGAACGGCGCTTTCCTCGCAACGGCCGTCACTGTTGTTCCACCCGGAGGCATGCGTCCGCGCGGCGAATTCGGCCCGAGTCCCACATCCAGCCCAACACCCAACTCCACTTCCGGATCAACTCCCGCGACCCAACCCAACCCATAGCCTATGCCGCTACGACTCTATCTTCCGCTCCTGCTGGCTGTGTCTCAACTCCCCGCACCCGTGTTGTCTCGTGCGCAAGCCACCACCCCGACGCCAAACCCCGCGCAGCCCTCCGCGACTGTTGCGGCGCCCTCCCTGCCTGGCGGCGCCATCCAAGGCGGCACCATTCACGGAACAGTAAAGTCCGGCAGCGTCCCTCTGCCCGGCGTCACCGTCACCGCGCAAAACACTCTCACCGGAAAGACCTACTCCACCGCCACTACCGCGACCGGCGCCTACAGCATGACCATCCCGGACAATGGCCGCTACGTCGTCCGCGCACAGTTCGCCGCCTTTGCTGAGGTGACGCAGGAGGCCCTTCTGAACGCCACTGCGCACGACCGCCTGCTCGACTTCAACCTCATGCTCGCCTCGCGTGCCCTGCAAGAGCAGCAGCGTGAAGAGCGTGAACAGGCCAGCCAGTACTCCGGCCGCGGCGCGCAAAGTCTGTCGCTCAGCGGCTCCGCCTCTGATCTCATCGCAGCCGCTTCCGGCGCATCCTCTGACTCCGGCGCCGCGCTCCCGTCGCTCGCCAACAACTCCGATTTCTCAAGCGAGTCCGTCGCCGTCGCCGGACAAACCGGCTTCACCAGCCCCTTCGCGGGAATTGATTTTAGCCAGCGGCTTGAAGCCGGAGGCGCGGACGCCTCAGAAAGTCCCGACTTCGGTGGCCCCGGCGGTGGTGGTGACGGTGGTGGTGGCGGCGTCCGCGTAAGGTTTGGCGGAGGAGGTGGTGGTGGTGGTGGCCGCGGCGGCTTTCGCGGTGGTCCGCCACCCGGAGCCTTCCGCGGCAACTTCCGCCACTTCAACCCCAATCAGCCTCACGGATTTCTCTCCTGGGACGGCGGCAACTCCGCGCTTAACGCCGAACCATTCCCCATTCGCGGCGAAAATCCAAACCAGCCGTCCTACGCATCCAACGAGTTTCGCGCAGTCATCCTGGGTGTGCCCTACATCCCGCACCTCATCGAGCACGATACGCGCGATTTCATCTTTCTCATGCTCTCCGGCCAGCGCTCCTCCTCGCCGTTCAACCAGTACGGAACCGTCCCCACTCCCGATGAACGCGCCGGCAACTTCAAGGACCTGACCACGCAAAACGGCACTCCTATCACCATCTATGATCCCGGCTGCTATTCCGGCGACCCCAACGCAGGCCAGCCATTCCCTAACAACACCATCCCCAGCCAGTGCATCTCTTCGCAGGCTACTAAGTTGCTCGCCTATGTCCCGCAGCCCAACCTGCCCGGCCAATTCCAGAACTACCGGCAAATCTCCACCGCGCAAACCAACACCACGCGTGTCGGTGCACGCTTTGTTCACAACTTCGGCAACCAGAGCCGCGCAGGAGCATTCAGTGACTTCATCCGTCGCCGCCTCGGCCTGGCCACGCCCGGCCTCCACCAGAACGTCAATGCCAACTTCAACTACAGCCACGCCGCCAGCGATAACCTCAGCATCTTCCCCGGCCTCGGAGGCAAGTCGCAAACCTACAGCTACTCGCTCGGCCTCGGCTACTCCATCAGCAAAAACAATCTCACTGACAACATCAACCTCAGCTGGAACCGCAACGACGCGCAGGTCATCAACTATTTCACCGGCACAAGCGACGTTGCGGCCCAGATCGGACTCAACGGCCTGCCCACAAATCCGCTGCTTTTCGGACTGCCTAACGTCACCCTCAATCAGTTCACCTCGCTCAGCGAGCAGCAGCCCAGCTTCCGCCTCAACCAGACCATCGAAGTCGCCGATTCCGCTTCATGGATTCACAAGAAGCACAACTTCCGCTTTGGCGCCGACGTCCATCGCGTCCACCTCGACATGCTCGGCGAAACCAACTCCACCGGAACATTTATCTTCACCGGCCTGTATACAGAAGCTCCGGGAACCAACCCCAACCTCCCCGCCGGAGAAGCCGACACCGGCTCATCGCTCGCCGACCTGCTCCTCGGCCTGCCGCAGCAGACCAGCCTGCAGGCTCCGTATCAGAAGTCTTACCTGCGCGAAAACATTATCGACGGTTACTTCCTCGACGACTGGCATGCGCTCTCCAACTTCACGATGAATGCGGGTATTCGTTACGAGTATTTCTCGCCCTACTCTGAAAAATATGACCGCCTCGCCATGCTCGACACCGGCAACGACTTCGCATCCGTCGCCACCGTCACGCCCAACTCCATCGGCCCCTTCAGCGGCAAATTTCCGCGCACGCTTGTAAATCCCGAGAAGACCGACTTCTCGCCCCGCATCGGCATGGCCTGGGCGCCCATCCACAATACGGTCGTCCGCACTGGATACGGCATTAACTTCACCAATGGTCAATACGAGCTCTTCGTCCAGAACTTCGCCTTCCAGCCGCCCTATGCGGACGTCCAGACCAACGAGAACACCTCCGCCGCCTCACCCGCTGTCACCCTTGCCAATGGATTCCCCGCACCGCAGAAGTATGGCAACTTCGCCGTCAATAAAAACTACCGCTTGCCTTACGTCCAAGTCTGGTTCCTGAATGTGCAGCACACGTTTCCGCTCGGCATTCTCCTCAACGTTGGCTATAACGGCTCTAAGGGCACGCGCCTCGATATCACCGACGCCCCTGGCCGCAGTGCAACCGGATCGCTCAGCAATGTCCTCTATGACTACGACAACGATGTGGCCTTCTCCAACTACAACGCCCTCACTGTAAGCCTTCGCAAGCGCCTCCAGGATGGCATCGCCCTCGGCGCGACCTACACCTACTCGCACTCCATCGACAACGCCACCTCCATAGGCGGCAACGGCGGAACCTCAACCGCCATCGCCCAGAACTGGCAGGACCTGCTCGCCGAAGAATCCAACTCCAGCTTCGATGTCCGCCACAAGGTCAACGGATACTTCCTCTACGAGCTCCCCTTCGGCCCCGACCGCACCTATCTCACCAGCGGCAACTTCATCTCCAGCGCCCTCAACGGACTCTCTATCTCCAGCAACTTCGACTTCGCCACCGGCAACCCGCTCACGCCTCACTACGAGGCCGCTGTGCTCGACGTCGCCCGCGGCAGCACCGGATCGCTGCGCCCCGACCGCGTCCCCGGTGCTTCCTTCACCGCCGGCGGAGGCTCGCTCAATAACTGGTTCAACAAGGCCGCCTTCACCACGCCAACTGGCACCTATGGCACCGCGTCCCGTTACTCCATCCCCGGCCCCGGAACCGTGTCCACTGACGTCGCGCTCTCCAAAACGCACCGCTTCGGCGATATGAAGACCCTGGAGGTCCGCGCCACCATTGACAATTTCTTCAACACCGTCCAATACTCAGGCGTCGATACCACCCTCGGCTCCGCGACCTATGGTGAGGTCACCTCGGCGGCTTCCATGCGCCAGTTCAGTTTCACTGCCCGATATCGCTTCTAAGGAGACTGCATATGCACAGAAAAATCAGTCTCGCTCTTGCGCTCACGGCCTTCACACTCGCTGGCCCTATCGCGTCCGCGCAGCAGAAGCCTTCGACTGCGCAGTCTCAGTACACCTTCATGATCAACAGCGACCTCGTCCTCACCAACGTCGTCGTGCGCGACAAGAAAACTGGGGCCATCGTCCGCGGCCTCACCGCCAAAGATTTCACCATTTACGAAAACGGCAAACCCCAGCGCATCTCCACCTTCGACTTTGAGAGCGTCGATCAGGCCGCGCAACTCAATGAGGCCACCATCAACGGAAGCAACCCCGGCCAAAGCCTCTTCAATCCCCGCATCGGCGTCGCTTCGCCGCAGCAGCTGCGCGACCACCGCCTCATCGTGCTCTTCTTCGACCTCACCTCCATGCAGCCCGACGACATCATTCGCGCGCAGCAGGCCGCCCGCAACTACATCGAGCACCAGATGCAGCCTGCCGACATCGTCGCTGTCGTCTCGCTCGACACCGATATCTCGCTCGATCAGGACTTCACCCAGAATAAGCAACTGCTCCTGAGCGCTGTCGACAGATACTCCGGCGCATCTGCGCAGGGTTTTGCTCCCGGAGCCACCAGCACCACCAACCAGATTGAAGACGCTACCGCCTTCACCCCCGACGAGAGTGAATATAACGACCTCAACACCGACCGCGAGCTCTTCGCCATCACCTCCGTCGCCAAATCCCTCGCTTGGATCAACGAGAAAAAGTCCATGCTCTACTTCTCCGGCGGAATCCAGCGCGACGGCATCGAAAACCAGGCCTCGCTCCGCTCTGCCATCAACTCCGCCGTACGCGCCAACCTCTCCATCTACAGCGTCGACACGCGCGGCCTCGAAGCCATCTCGCCGCTCGGAGACGCATCCACCGGCAGCCTTCGCGGAGCCAACAGTTACAACGGCGCCGCTCTCCAGAACAACCTCGACGCCAACTTCAACACCCAGGAAGTCATGGCCACCCTCTCGTCAGACACCGGCGGCAAGGCCTTCTTTGACACTAACGATTTCGCCCCGGCCTTCACCCGCATCCAGAACGACACTTCCGCCTACTACGTCATCGGCTTCCGCTCCACGGATCCGCACCGCGACGGCCGCTATCGCCGCCTCACCATCAAGGTCGATCGTTCCGACGTCCGCATCGAGTACCGCCACGGTTACTACGCGCCCGCGGACTTTAAGCACTCCAACAAAGAGGACCGCGAGCAGCAGCTCGAAGACGAGCTCGCCAGCGCTCTCCCCGCGACGGACATCGCCGTCTATCTTCAGGCCTGGTACTTCCGCACCGACCCCGGCCACTTCTACATTCCCGTTTCGCTGGTCGTGCCCGGCTCGCAAATCCCCTTCATCAAAGGCGGAGACAAGGACAAAGCCACGCTCGACATCATCGGCGAGGTCAAGGACGCTGCAGGTCACGTCATCGGCCAGGCGCGCCAGACCGTAAAGCTCAACATTAATGAGTCCGAGCAGGTGCGCCAGAAAAATGTGCAGTACTCTACCGGATTCAATCTGCCCACCGGCAAATACCACCTCAAGTTTGTCGTTCGCGAAAACGAAACCGGACGCATGGGCTCCTTCGAGGCCGACATCAACGTCCCCGACCTGCGTAAGCTGCCGGTCAAAATGAGCTCAGTCGTCCTCGCCAGCCAGCGCATTCCCGTGCCACGCCACGTCGACAACCCGCTGGTTCACGACGGTGAAGAGCTCGTGCCCAATCTGCCCCACGTCTTCCGCCAGAACCAGCACCTCTACTTCCTCTACGAGGTCTACTCGCCCGCCGGAAACCCGCATGACAAATCAAAGACTGACGTCCTCACCAGCATCGAGTTTCTCCGCCACGGTGAGAAGGCCTTTGAAACGCCGCTCGTTCAGGCCACGCAGCTCAACGAGCCGGACCGCGACGCCATCGCCTTCCAGTTCGACGTGCCCCTCAGCCAGCTTAAACCCGGCCAGTACACCTGCCAGGTCAACGTCATCGACGACACCTCCGGCAGCTTCACCTTCCCGCGCACCGCCATCCTCATTCATCCGCCCGCAGCCGCACCCGCTGGGCCGCCACAAAAGTCCACCTCTGGAGATTAGCTCTTGTTGTCATCCATTACTGACGTTTCGTCCCGCCACGGACAGTTCCTGCACCCGTTCTCGCAGCAATACCCTCGCTTCAGCAGATACGCCGCCGTAAACACCAGATACGGCCCTTCCATCACGTAATCTTCGCCCTCAACCAGCTCCGGCTCAGCCACACGCACCGCCCTCTGTGCCAAACAACATGGCAGCCGCAACCGGTTCTGCATTCACAGCCGTGCGGTCCGGCTCCATAGTCGTAATCGGATACGTTACATATCTTCCCGGAATCGCCGCCTCACGCTCACCCGGAATCACCACTCCCACCAGGTTCATCGGGTCCGCCGCCGAATATGTAATCGTCTCAGTGCCATGATCCTGCCCGCGCACCGCGCGCAGCAGCTCCACTGCCTCAGGCAACGCATACTGCTCCCCGCCGAATCCCGACACAAACCGTCCCCCGCGCACCGTGCCGCGCGCCTCCATACGCCGAAACATCCCCACCAGCTCCCGCCACTTCGGCATTGCCGTCTCCCGCTCCAGCAAATCGCGGAAGACCACTCCGTACCGCCGCAGCAGCACGCCGCACGCGCTCTCAATCGCCGCCTCGCACCACGCCGCACTCTGCTCTGCCGCATCGGGAGCGCGCAGCATACTCCACCGCCCTGCCGAAGGCTTTGCCCGCTTCGCCAGCCGCAGCCCAGCCGGAGCCGCATACATCTGCTTTCGCTTCGGATCCACCAGCACACGCAAGCTGTCGAACCCATCCGCCGTCACCAGCCCCGCCGCCACCAGCTCCCACAGCGCGCGACTCACATCCTCCGCCGCAGCTCCCAGCGCCCGCGCCAGATCGCCCGGAAACATCGCGCCCCGCTCGCCCAGATAACTCCGCACCTTGTTCGCCAGCTCGCTTAATGACGCTGTCAGTTGCGCCTCCGGAATCTCCCTTCGCGCCAGGCACAAATCCATCCACAGCGCGTCCTCACGCACAAAAAACGTCACCGGAGCCATCCCCGTCGGCACAATCCGCTTCGGCCCGCCGCTCTCCACCGCCGCAAACGCAGGATGCGGCGAAATTCGCCCCCACCCCACAACGCCCGTCAGCGTCAGCGCATCCAGCCAACGCGGATCATAGTTCGCCACCCGCTGCGGCAGCAGCGACCGCTCCCACTCCACCGCTGGCGCCTCAAATCCCTCCAGCCCGCGCAGCGCCTCCAGCAATCCGCCCTCGCCCGTCAACTGCCGCTGCTTCGCCAGGTGCTGCCACGCCAGCGCAAACCGCATGTACACCGCCGGAGTTACCGGCTCAACCTGCTTCCGCAACCCATGCAGCGTCGCCTTGTGGATCCTCTGCAGCAGTCGCCGCTCGCACCACTCCACGTCCTCGTCGGCACGCTCACCACCCGGCCCTTCAAATACGCCGCGCAGAATCGTTCCCTGCATCTCCAGCCGCAGCATCTGTTGCCACACCGCGCCCGCATCCAAGCTCACCAGTTCCGCCAGCCCGCGCGCCGTCACCGGACCCCTCACCGCCATCCATCCCTGCACCGCCTTGCGCAGCACGTCTTCCGCGCTCGTCAGCACTGCCGGGACCCGCGCCACCTCCGCCGCAAAC